>NZ_JBANAZ010000021.1:0-126486 GCF_059803455.1 Bradyrhizobium sp. UFLA05-108
CCTCCTCCGCCACCACCGCCTGCCGCAAAGACCGGGGCGAATGCCGGCGGCGCGCACAGCGCCGTTACACATGCTCCCAGCACGACGTACCTGATCAGGGGATTGCTCATGTCTGCTCCTGTGGCCTTGGTCAAGGGAGCCCCGGACGACGTGTAAACCCTGCTCCTCCGGTGATTATTCCGGAGGGCTTGTGCGCTCACGCAGACGTCAGCGCTGCGTACGACAGTTTTGCTGCCCTAAGCGTGCGCAAGCATCAAACTACTGAAATGCCACCTCGGCAAAGCTGCGCAGCTTGCGCGAATGCAGGCGTTCCGACTCCTGGTGCTTGAGCCGTTCGAGCGCCTTCAGGCCGATTTCGAGATGCTGGCTGACGCGCTGCCGGTAGAATGCGCTCGCCATCCCTGCGAGCTTGATCTCGCCGTGCAGCGGCTTGTCCGATACGCACAGCAAGGTGCCGTAGGGAACGCGGAAGCGATAGCCATTGGCGGCGATCGCCGCCGATTCCATGTCGAGGGCAACGGCGCGGGATTGCGACAGGCGGCGAATGACCGCAGCGCCGCTGATCTCCCAATTGCGGTTGTCGACGCTCGCGACCGTTCCGGTTCGCATCAGGCGCTTGAGCTCGAAGCCGGACAATCCCGTGACCTCCTCGACCGCCTCCTCGAGCGCGACCTGCACCTCGGCAAGCGCCGGAATCGGCACCCAGGGTGGCAATTCCTGATCGAGCACGTGATCCTCGCGGACGTAACCATGCGCCAGCACGTAGTCGCCGAGCCGCTGCGTGTTGCGCAGGCCGGCGCAATGCCCGACCATCAGCCAGGCATGCGGCCTCAACACCGCGACGTGGTCGGTGACGTTCCGCGCATTGGAAGGGCCCGTGCCAATGTTGATCAGGGTAATGCCCTGATAGCCGGGCTCGACGAGATGGAAGGCCGGCATCTGCGGTGCGCGATCCGGCGCAATGCCGTTCGTGCCGCCGCCGAACCGCGCGTTGCGGGTGATCACGTTGCCCGGCCCGACGAAAGCATCGATGCCATCCTCGCCCGAGGCGAGCCGCTGCTGGCAGAGCTGCACGAAGGCATCGACGTAGAACTGGTAGTTGGTGAAGATCACGAAATTCTGGAAGTGCTCGGGATCGGTGCCGGTGTAGTGATAGAGCCGCCGCAGCGAATAGTCGACGCGCGCCGCGCGGAACAGGGCCAGCGGCTCCGGCGCTCCGGGCGACAGCGCGAGCGTGCCGTCGGCGATCGCATCGTCCATGGCGGCAAGATCCGGTGTGTCGAACACGTCGCGCATCAGCCGCGTGCCGCCCGTATCGCCCGTGCTGATCGCCGCCTCGATGTTGATGTCACGCCGATAGGCGAAATGAATCGGGATCGGCTCGGACGACTCGCCGATCTCGACCGGCACACCGTGATTCTTGATCAGGAGGCCGATCTGCTCGGTGAGATAGGTCCGGAACACGTCCGGCCGCGTCACGCTGGTCTCGTGCACGCCGGGTCCCGCGACGAAGCCATAGGCGAGCCGCGAATCAAGTCGCGCATGCGTTGCCGTGGTGATGCGGACGAACGGATAGAACGCGCGTACGCGCGTCGCCGGCGAGGTGCCGTTGAGGTAAGCTTCGAAGTGATCGCGCAGGAATTTCGTGTTGCGCTCGTAGATCTCTTCGAGGCGGGCGACCGCAAGGCCTGCATCGGTGAAGGTTTCGGTGGCGATGGCCGGCGGGGTCTGGATGGAGGCGTGATGCATGTGTCTGACGTTGGAGGTAGCTGCTGCGTTCGAACTATATCAGGAACGTAGGGCGTAGGGTGGGCAAAGCGAAGCGCGCCCACCGTGTGTGTGCCCGCAAAAGCGGTGGGCGCGTCGCGTCGCGCTTTGCCCACCTTGCGAGACCGACGCTGCGGCACGCGCTCCCGGGCTCGATGCTTCACATCGCCCCGGAATGACCGTTCCTCTCACTTCTCCCGGAACGCCCGCATCAGCTGGTCGTGCAGCGGCTTCATCAGGTAGGACAGCATGGTGCGATCGCCGGTCTGCACGAAGGCCTCGACCGGCATGCCGGGGATCAGCTTGACTTCGCCGAGGCGGGCGACTTCTTCCGGCGGCATCGAGACGCGGATGGTGTAGTAGCTCTGCCCGGTGCGCTGGTCGGTGGTGACGTCGGGCGAGACCCGGCTCACGACGCCGCTGAGCTCCGGCGTGGTGCGCTGGTTGAAGGCCGAGAGGCGCAGCAGCGTCTTCTGGCCGACCTGGAGCTTGTCGATGTCGGTCGGATTGACCTTGGCCTCGACCTGGAGGTCGTCCTGCTGCGGCACGATCAGCATGAGGGTATCGCCGGCGGTGACGACGCCGCCGACGGTGTGCACGGTCGATTGCAGCACCATGCCATCCTGCGGCGCCCGGATATCGACGCGGCGGAGCTGATCTTCGGCGGTGACCTTGCGCTCGATCAGCTCGCCGATCTTGTCGTTGGTCTCGCGCAGATCCTTGGACACCTCGCTCACCATGTCCTTGTCGACCTGGATGATCTGGAGCTCGGTCTCGGTGATCTTGCCCTTGGCCTGGGCGCGCGAGGCGATGTACTGAGCGCGCTCGCCGTTGAGGCGGGCCGAGTCGCGTTCCAGCGTGGTCAGGCGCGAGAGTTGCACCAGGTGCTTGTCGTAGAGATCGCGGACGCCGACCAGCTCCTGCTGTACCAGCGCGATCTCCTTGTCCTTGGCCTTCTCCTGTGCGCTCAGCCCGTCGATCTCCTCGTTGAGCTGCTGAATGCGCTCGCGGAGCTGGGCCTTCTGTCCGGCACGGCCGTTCACGCGGACCTCGAACAATTTGCCCTCGCTGGCCAGCAGCGTCGCCACGTCGAAATCGCTTGCGCGCTCGAGCACCGCCTGCGGGAATTCGATCTTCGCAAGCCCGCGTTGCTCGGCCTGCAGCCGCGCGGCGCGCGCCTGGCCGGCGTCGAGGTTCTTGGTGACGATGGCGAGGTTCGCCTTGGTGACGGTGTCGTCGAGCCGCACGACGATATCGCCGGCCTTGACCAGGTCGCCGTCGCGGGCACGCACCTCGCCGACCACGCCGCCGGTCGGATGCTGCACCTTCTTGACGTTGGATTCGACGACGATCTGCCCTGGCGCGATCAGCGCGCCGGAGATCAGCACCGTCGAAGCCCAGCCGCCGAGCCCGCCGGCGAGCAGCAGCACGATCCCGAGACCGAGCAGCAGGTGAAACCTGATCGACTGCCGCACGCTTCTCTTTGCCGCGGGCTTGGCGCCCGCCATCGTCATCGTGCTCATGGTTTGGCAACTCCGCCTTCGCTGACGATCTTGATCGGCGGCGCCGGCGGGGCGACGCGCGGCTGGAGCACCTGCGCGAGCACCTGCTCCTTCGGACCGAAGGCCTGCATGCGGCCGTCGCGCAGCACCAGGATCTGGTCGACCGCCTCGACGCCGATCGGCCGATGCGCCACGACGACGACGATGGCCCCGCGCTCGCGCGCGGCGCGGATCGCGCGGGTCAGGGCCTCGTCGCCCTCGGTGTCGAGGTTGGAGTTGGGCTCGTCGAGCACGATCAGGAACGGATTGCCGTAGAGCGCGCGCGCCAGCGCCACGCGCTGCGCCTGGCCGGCGGACAGCGCCGTGCCCTGCTCGCCGACCTGGGTGTTGTAGCCCTCGCGCATCTTGATGATCATCTCATGCACGCCGGCCTCTTTCGCAGCGGTGATGATGGCATCGGAGGTCGCGTCGGGATCAAACCGGCCGATGTTCTGCGCGATGCTGCCGCCGAACAGCTCGACGTCCTGCGGCAAATAGCCGATGTGGCGGCCGAGCACGTCCGAGGCCCACTGATCGAGCGCCGCGCCGTCGAGCCGCACCTTGCCGCGCACCGGCTGCCAGACGCCGACCAGCGCGCGGATCAGCGACGATTTACCCGAACCGCTCGGGCCGATCACGCCGAGGCCCATGCCGGCATTGAGCACGAATGTCACATCCTGCACGATGACGCGCTGATCGCCCGGCGGCACGATGCTGACGCCTTCGACCGCGAGGCGGCTCGATGGCGCCTGCAACTGGGTCGGCATCACCTGGGCCGGAATTTGCTCCAGCAGGCGGCTGAGCCGCTGCCAGCTCTGCCGCGCGGCGACGAAGGACTTCCAGTGCGCGATCGCGAGATCGACCGGCGCGAGCGCGCGCGCCGAGAGAATCGAGCCCGCGATGATGATGCCGGCGGTCGCCTCCTGATGAATGACGAGATAGGCGCCGACCGCGAGCACGGCCGATTGCAGCATCATGCGCAGAACTTTTGCGATGGCACCGAGACCGCCGGCGACGTCGCTGGCGCGCTGATTGCCGGCGAGATATTTTTCGTTGGCTTCGCTCCAGCGCTGGTTGAGCCGGCCGGCCATGCCCATCGCCACAAGCACCTCGGCATTACGGCGACTGGAGGTGGCGAGATCGTTGCGCTGTGCGGCGAGGCTCGTCGCCTCGCGTGCGGGGCGGCGGGACATGAACTCCGTCACCAGCGTCAGGCCGACCAGGATGATCGCACCGACCAAAGCGGTGATGCCGATCAGCCAATGGAAGGCGAAGCAGATGGCGAGATAGAGCGGCAGCCACGGCAGGTCGAAGAACGCGCTCGGTCCCATGCCGCCAAGGAAGGAGCGGACGTTGTCGAGGTCGCGCAGGGGCTGGAGGCCTTCGTTGCGGTTGCCGACCAGAAGGGGCAGGCGCACGATGGTGTCGAACACACGCTTGTTCAAAGCCTCGTCGAGCGCAGTGCCGATACGGCCAAGGATGCGGCCGCGAATCAGGTCCAGAACACCTTGCGCGATGTAGAGACCGCCGGCGAGGATAATCAGGCCGACCAGCGTCGGGATGCTGCGGCTGGGCAGCACCCGGTCATAGACCTCCAGCATGAAGATCGACCCGGTCAGATAGAGCAGGTTGATCATGCAGCTCATCAACCCGAGACCCAGGAACGCTGCGCGACAGGCGCGCAAGGCATTACCGAGTTCAGAACGGCGCAAGCCGGGAACTGCTGCCATCAGTCGCTTTCCACCGGATGAGGGGTAAAACCCCTGATTTCACAAGCTAAATTTGGGGTACTCGACGCCGATTAATATCGCGTTTGTGGCTGTCGTCCAATGCACGACAGTTGATCAATAATCTGGCTCAAAAACCTCTAGCGCGGCCGCGCTGCGGCGCAAATCCACGAATTCCACAGGTTTGCGGCTGCCGCGGCGAATTTGTCGTCGCGGCAGCCGGTTTTCGCAACGGATCGCTAGAGCCGGCCGCCGCCGCGCAGCAGGCGGACCACCAGAAGCAGAATGATGGCGCCGATCGCCGAGTAGATGATCTCCGAAACCAGCCCGACGCCGAGATGGATGCCGAGCCGCGGGAACAGGAAGCTCGCGACAAACGCGCCGGCGATGCCGATCACGATGTCGCCGATGATGCCGAACCCGCTTCCGCGGACCACCTTGCCAGCAAGCCAGCCGGCAACCAGGCCGACGAACAGGATGACGATCAGGCTTTGGCCAGAAATGTACATAAGTTGAAGTCCCTCTCCGTGAATGGGGGCGCATGGAACCGGAACCGGGATGAATGGGAACTGAATGCCTCTTCACGTCTCCCCCGAAGGCCTCATCCCGACAAAACGTCGAAAACAACCCCATGCAAAGTAGAACTGGCCTGGCGAGGAGACGCCCGGCGAATCGCAGCAACTCAGTGCCGGTGCTTGAGATTCTCGAGGTCAGGAGCACACCGCTCATTCCCTCCCCCCTTGCGAGGGAGAGGCAGGGAGGGGGGTAGCCCCAAGTGATGTCGGCGGCGTTTGTGGCTACCCCTCTCCCCCACCCTTCCCCCACAAGGAGGGAGGGTGCGCGGCCGATTCGTGAATGCAGCCTCCGCAAATATTACGAGGTAACCGTCGCCGATTCGGCCAGCACGCACCGCGCCGCCCTGCCCGGTCCCACCTGCACGTTTTCCGGCAGTTGCTCCAGGCACCGCGGCTGGGCGACGGCGCAGCGGGGAGCGAAGGAGCAGTTGTGTGGCTTCTGGCCAAGCGATGGCGGGGTGCCGGGGATGGTCTCGAGCCGCGCGCCGCGCTTAGCGCCATGAATGGTCGAGGCGAGCAGGCCCCTGGCATAGGGGTGCACCGGCGCGCGGACGATGTCGCGAAGGCTTCCCTGCTCTACGATCTGGCCGGCATACATCACCGCGACACGGTCACAGATCTCGATCGCCACGCCGATGTCGTGGGTGACGAAAATGACGGACATGCCGAACTCGCGCTGCAGCTCGCGCAACAGCAAGAGGATCTGGATCTGCACGGTGGCATCGAGCGCGGTGGTCGGCTCGTCCGCGAGCAGGATCTTTGGCCGGCAGGCGAGCGCCAGCGCGATCATCGCACGCTGGCGCATGCCTCCGGACATCTCGTGCGGATAGGCATCGAGCCGGCGCTTTGCGGAGGGGATGCGGACGACCTCGAGCATTTCCAGCGCGCGCCCCCGCGCTTCCGCATAGCTCTTGCCTTCGTGACGCACCACGCTCTCGGCGATCTGCGCGCCGATGGTGTAGACCGGATCGAGCGCGAGCGCCGGCTCCTGGAAGATCATCGACACTGTCTGGCCGCGGAATGAAGAGAGCTCCTCCTCGCCCATGGCCAGCACGTCGCGGCCCATGACGTTCACGGCGCCCGAGATCTGGGTGCGCTTCTTCGGCAACAGCCGCATCAGCGCACGCAACGTCACGCTCTTGCCCGAGCCGGACTCGCCGAGCAGGCCCAGCACCTCACCATCACCGAGCGAGAGAGCGAGATCGTTCACGGCAAAGACCGTGCGCTCGCCGGTAAAGCGGATGTTGAGGCCTGAGATCTCGACGAGCTTTGTCATGACGGCAGCTTCGGCACCTTGGCATGATGGTCGGTCGCGCGCTGGAACGCGGCGCCGATGGTGAGCAGGGTCGCTTCATCGAACGCGCGGCCGATGAGCTGCATGCCGACCGGCAGGCCGCTTTTGGTGAAGCCTGACGGCACGACCAGCGACGGCAGGCCAAGATAGTTCACCGGACGCGTGAACAGCGTCAGTCGCTGCAACACTGCCGGCGCATTCGCGTCTCCACCGACATCGCTCTCGGCAATCGTCGGCGCTGGCACCGGCGAGACCGGCGCGATCACCGCATCGACGCCGGCGGTGGCCGCATGATGGGCTGCGAGCGCAGGGCCACGCCAGCGCATCGCTTCGAGATAGGTGATGGCGGGAACCGCAAGCCCGTTCTGGAGCCGCATCAATACCTGCGCGCCATAATCCTGCGGACGCTCGATCAGCCAGCGCTTGTGGAAGGCGGCGGCCTCCACTGCCAGCACGAGCTGGCTCGCCGCCTGCAATTGCCGCTGGTCGGGCAGCTCGACCTTGACGATGTCGGCGCCCTCGCGCTTGAGCACGACGATGGTCTCGTCGAGCACGCGCGCGACCTCGCCGTCGAGATCATCAACATAGAAGGATGCGGGCACGCCGATCTTGAGACCCTTCAGCGAGCCTTTCGTCGCGGCAACGTAATCCGCCACGGGCTCGGCGCTCGCGGTCGGATCCTCGGGGTCCGGCCCCGCCATCAGTGCGAGCAGCAGCGCGCAGTCCTCCGCGGTCTGCGCCAGCGGACCGACGGTGTCGAGCGACTGCGACAGCGGCATCGCGCCGGCGCGGCTGATGCGGCCCCAGGTCACCTTCAAGCCGGTGACGCCGCAGAAATTCGCGGGCATGCGGATCGAGCCACCAGTATCAGAACCGAGCGCGGCGAAGGTCAGCCGCGCGGCGACCGCCGAGCCCGAGCCCGACGACGAGCCGCCGGTGATGTGCGCGACGTTCCAGGGATTGCGCACCGGACCATAATGGCTGTTGTGACCGGTCGGCCCATAGGCGAACTCGGCCATGTGGAGGGTGCCGAGCCGGACCTGGCCGGCATCCTTCAGGCGCTGCAGAGCCGTCGACGTCGTGGTGGCGACATAGTCGCGGCGGATCAGCGAGCCGCAGGTCACGACCTTGCCCGCGTCGTAATACATATCCTTGTGCGCGAGCGGCACGCCGTGCAACGGCCCGCGCACCTCGCCCGCCGCAAGCGCGGCATCAGCTTCCTCCGCCGCCTTCAGCGCGGCCTCGGCCTCAACAGCCATGAAGGCGTTGAGATGCGGCTGCCACTCGGCGATGCGGTGCAGCAGCGCGCGCATCACCTCATGCGAGGACAGTTGCTTCATCGCGATCGCGCGTGCGACCTCGGTCAGCGTCATCAATGCGGGTTCGGTGCTCATGCCGAAACCTTCGTGGTTTGCGCAATCACGAAAAGCGCAGGCTCCAGGTCCATCGGCAGCGTGCCGGCGATGGTTGCGAAGCCGTCAAACACGGGACCCATGGAGTTGGCGATGCGGGTCGCGGTCTCCTCGTCGACGGGCACGCCTACTGTGTCGGCGATGGCCTTGACGTCTTTTGCAGTCGGTCTTGTCATGCTGTTCCCTCTTGCGACGCGCGGCTGTGGCCCGATCCCGGTATCGCCATATAGCACGCGGCCTCGTGGCCCATTGTATCGAGCGCGGTGAGCTTTGGCGTGGCTTTTGCGCAGAGCGGCTCCGCAAAGGGACAGCGGGTGTGGAAACGGCAGCCGGAGGGCGGATCGATCGGGTTGGGTGGATCGCCGGAAATCGGCGGCGTCTCGGTGCGCTTGTCGGGATCGGAAGACGGCATCGCCGCCAGCAGCGCGCGCGTATAGGGATGGGCGGGCGCGTCCCAGACCGCATCGACCGGGCCGAGCTCGACGACCTCGCCGAGATACATCACCAGCACGCGATCCGAGATGTAGCGCACGACGTTGAGGTCGTGGCTGATGAAGAGATAGGTCAGGCCGAACTCGCGCTTGAGGTCGGCAAGAAGGTTGAGCACCTGCGCCTCGACCGACTTGTCGAGCGCGGAGACGGCTTCATCGAGAATCACCAGCCGCGGCGACAACGCCAGCGCCCGCGCGATGTTGACGCGCTGGCGCTGGCCGCCGGAGATCTCGTGCGGGTAGCGGTTGGCGAAATTTTCCGGACGCAAGCCGACCTTGCCGAGCAGTTCGCGCGCGAGCGCACGGGCCGCGCTGTCGGCCATGCCGTGAACCTTGGGGCCGAAAGCGATGGATTCCTCGATCGTCAGGCGCGGGTTGAGCGAGGCGTAGGAATCCTGGAACACCATCTGCATGCCGCGGCGGAGCTCGCGCAAGCTGAGCGCCTGACCGACCGTCATGCCGTCATAGATGATGTCGCCGGCATCGCGCGGCATCAGATGCATGAGGAGCCGCGCAGTGGTCGACTTGCCACAGCCGGATTCACCGACGATGCCGACCGTCTCGCCCTTGGCGACGGAGAAGGAGACGTTGTCGACGGCGCGCACCGTGCGCTTGGCGGCGAACAGCCCGCCACGCACCGGAAAATGTTTTGTGAGGCCATTGACCTGAAGCAGCGGCTGCGCGACGCCGCCGACGTCCTCGACGGGCTCCAGCATTTCAACGGATGTGTTGCTCTCGCTCATGGCCGCGCTCCTTCACCTCTCCCCATCGGGGAGAGGTGTACGGAGTACGCCGCGGTAGCAGGCCTCTGCATCATCATCTCAGTTCCTGATGTCCATGGCGCTGCGCAGGCCGTCCGAGAGCAGATTGAAGCAGATCGAGACCGCGAAGATCATCGCGCCCGGAAGCGCGGCGACCCAGGGATTGACGTAGATCGCGGTGCGCAGCGTGTTCAGCATCAGCCCCCACTCCGGCTCCGGCGGTTTCGTGCCGAGCCCGAGGAACGAGAGACCGGCGGCCAGGATCATCGAGACCGAGATCAGGCTGGTCGCATAGACGAAGATCGCGCCCAGCACGTTGCCGAGGATGTGCACGCGCATGATGGTGACGGGCCCTGCACCGGACGCCCGCGCGGCCTCCACAAAGTCCATGTTGCGCACGCCGGTGGTGACGCTTTCGGCGACGCGGGTGATCTGCGGCACGAACACGATGGTGAGCGCCACGATGGAATTGAGGATGCCGGCACCGAGCGCGCCGGAGATCGCGATCGCGAGCAGCACGGAGGGGAAGGCGTAGAACACGTCGACCGTGCGCATGATCGCGGTGTTGAGCTTGCCGCCGACGTAACCGGCAATGATGCCGAGCGAAGTGCCGATGCCGAAGGCGAGGATGACCGGCAAGATGCCGACGACGAGGGAGAGACGTCCGCCATAGATCAGCCGCGCCAGCATGTCGCGGCCGAGCTCGTCGGTGCCGAGCGGATAGCCTGTCGTGCCGATGTGGCGCAGGCGGCGGATCATCGAGCCCTTATAGGGGTCCTCGAGGCCCAGCCAGGGTGCGAGCAGCGCGGAGAGGAAGATCAACAGCAGCACCAGCGCGCAGGTCATGCTGACCTTGTCGCGCAGGATGCGGCGGCCGACGGTCGCCCAGTAGCCGCGCGCCTTTGTGGCGGGCGCAGCCTGCAGCGCGGCATCATTGGTCGCAGACAGCGGAAGCTCGCTCATTGGCCGGCTCCCGGTTCGCATTGATTCAATCGGTGCAGGCCCAGGGCGCGGTGCACCTCTCCCGCTTGCGGGAGAGCTCGCGCCGAAGGCGGGGGTGAGGGTTCTCTCCTCTTGGGGATTCTCGACTGCGGAGACACCCTCTCCCCAACCTTCCCCCGCAGGCGGGGGAGGGAGCGCACCGGTTGCGTGGCAACAGCCAGGCTCATCCCGCTAGCCTCGCTTGATGCGCGGATCGATCGCGGCTTGCGCGATGTCGACCAGCAGGTTGAGGAAGACGAAGAACAGCGCCAGCACCAGAATCGTGCCCTGCAACAGCGGCAGGTCGCGCTGGAAGATCGCGGAGTTCAGCAGGAAGCCCGAGCCCGGCCAGGAGAACACGGTTTCGATGAGGATCGAGCCGCCGAGCATGTAGCCGAGCTGGAGGCCCATCACCGCCAGCGCGGTGGGCGCAGCGTTCTTGATGACGTGGCGGAACACGCCGGTTTCGCGCAGGCCCTTTGCGCGCAAGGCCTCGACGAAATCCTGGCTGAGAATGTCGCCGGTGAGCGCGCGCACGGTGCGGGTGACGATGCCCATGGGAATCACCGATGTCGTGATCGCCGGCAGCACGAGATATTGCAGATGCGCCCAATCCCAGGCCCAGGCGCCGGAGCCGCCGGGACCCGCACCGACCGCGGGCAGCCAGTTCAGCTCGACCGAGAAGATGATGACGAGCAGCATGCCGAGCCAGTAATGCGGCACCGAGACGCCGGCGATGGCAAAGGACGTCGCGAGCTTGTCGATCCAGGTCTCGCGGAAATAGCCGGCGATGAGGCCAAGTAGGATCCCCATCGTGAAGCCGATGATGGCGGCCGCGATCGCCAGCGTGACGGTGTTGCCCACCGCGCGCATGACTTCGGCAAGCACGGGGCGTCCCGTCGCGATGGAATTACCGAGATCGCCGTGCAGCGCGCGCAAGAGCCAGAGGCCGAACTGCACCGGCAGCGGCCGGTCAAAGCCGTAGGCCGCACGAAGCTGCGCCGCGAGCTCCTGCGACGCATCGGCCGGCAGCACGGCGACGAGCGGATCGCCCGGCGTTATATGCACCAGCAGAAAACACACCAGCGCCACGCTGATGACGATCGGGATGACGTAGACGATGCGTCTGGCGATATAGGCGAGCACGTTGTTCACTCGAAATGGAGCGTTGATCTCTCAGTCGTCATGGCCGGGCTTGACCCGGCCATCCAAGTTCTTGCTCCGTCATTCTGGGGGCGGCTCGAAGAGTCGAACCCTGAATCTCGAGATTCCGGGCTCGCCCTGCGGGCGCCCCGGAATGACGGGGCGAGTGGATAGACGTGGATGCCCGGGTCAAGCCCGGGCATGACGAATGGATAGAGTGAAGTCGACCTCACGGCACCATCGACACCGGCGAGAAGTCGACGAACCAGCTCTTGGGCTGCACGAAGCCTTTCACCTTCGGGCTCATGGCGCGTGGAGCGACGTCATGGGCGACGTAGAGGAAGGCGGCGTCGTCGACGGACGCGGCGTGCAGCTCGGCGAGCGCCGCATCGCGCGCGGCGGGATCGAACGTCTGCCGCGCCTTGGTGACCAGCTCGTCGAATTTGGGGTTGTTGATGTAGCCCCAATTGTTCGAGAGGGGCGGCGCCATTGACGACTGCAGGAAGCGCACCAGGGCGAAGAACGGATCCATCGCAGCATAGGTCACATTGACCGCGTTGGAGCCGTTGGCGGAAGCATCCTTGGCGCCGCGCCGCCAGTTGTTGACCAGCGTATTCCACTCGATGACGTCGAATTGCACGTCGAAGTAGCATTCGGCCAGTGCCTGTTGGAGATATTCGTTCATCGGCAGCGGCATCATCTGGCCCGAACCCGAGGCCGAGGTCTGGATCTTGACCGCCAGGTGCTTGCTCGGACCATAGCCCGCCTCTGCCATCAATTTCAGCGCGGCTGGCTTGTCATACTTGATCAGGAAGGTCGGATTGCCGCGCCAGGGATGGCCGGGCTCGAAGGTCCCGGTCGCCGGCACCATGTATCCGCCGAGCAGGCCGTCTCGCAGGCCCTCCCGGTCGATACAGAGGTTGGCCGCTTTGCGGACGCGGATGTCGTTCCAGGGCGAGCCTTCGACCCGCGAGAACTGCCACGGCCAGACATGAGGCTCTTCGTTGGAGTAGATGACGAAACCGCGCTGCTTGATCTGGGCAATCGCGTCGGGCGCGGGCGCCTCGACCCAGTCGACCTGCCCCGACAGTAGCGCCGCGGTGCGCGCATTCGCCTCCGGCATTGGCAACAGCACCATGCGGTCGACATGCGGAACGCGTGCCTTGTCCCAGTAGTATTCATTCCTGGCGAGCTCCAGCCGCTCGCGCGGCGTAAAGCTCGTCATCTTCCACGGACCGGTGCCGGAGGCATCGCGTGCAAATGCTTCCCATGCGGCGGCCGATTTCGCCTTCGCATCGGCGCCGCTGGCGGCGTCATAAAACTTCTGCCATTTCGCAGGGCTCGCCATGAACAGATTGGAGAGATTGATCGGCAGGAAGCTGTCCGGCTCCTTGGCGGTCAGTTCCACCGCGAGGTCGTCGATCTTGCGAGCGGACAGCAGCGTCGGCATGCGCGAGGCGGTGAGGCCGACCTGGCTCGGGTCGTATTGCGGGGCATCCTTGTTCAGCACCTTGTCAACGTTCCACACCACAGCATCGGCGTTGAAGTCGCTGCCGTCATGGAATTTCACGCCAGGGCGCAGCTTGAAAGTCCACTTCTTGTGATCGGTCTCGTCGACCTTCCACTCGGTCGCAAGCCCCGGGATCAGCACGCTCGGCTTGTCGGCCGAGGAGAGGTCCCACATGGTCAGTGCGTCGTACATGGTAAGACCGGTGAAGCGGTTGCCTTCGAACCCCTGGTCGGGCTGACCGAGCGTGCGTGGAATATCGGCAGCGGTCATGCCGATGCGCAGCACGGTTTCGGCACTGGCCGCACGCGGGCAGGCCGCTGCGGTCGTAAGCGCCAGCGCCGCAATCAATGCCGCGCGGGTGGTTTTTTCGATAAGCATCGCCTCAATCCTTTTCCCGATATCGATGACTATTTTTGATGCAGGCGCATGCAATGGTTATGCCAAATGGGGGAACTTATTCTGCAAATTGCCCCTGCGACGACAAGTCCTTGTGATGCTACGCTGGTGAAGGCACTGCGCTGCCTATTCTGGCATCAAGATTGCAAGTTCGGCTCCAGATTTTTCGTTGGGAGCTTTGGTCATGCGCAATCGAATCTCGACCGCTCTTGCCGTGCTTGCGCTGGCGTTCTCCGCAATCTCGGCACGCGCCGAAACCGTGGTGCGTTACGGTATCTCGATGGCGGACATTCCGCTGACCACGGGCCAGCCCGATCGTGGCGCCGGCGCCTATCAGTTCACGGCCTACACGATCTACGATCCGCTCGTCGCATGGGAGATGGACGTCGCCGATCGGCCGGGCAAGCTGGTGCCGGGGCTCGCCACCGAATGGAAGGTCGACGACACCGACAAGACCAAATGGCGCTTCACCCTGCGCAAGGGCGTGAAGTTTCACGACGGCAGCGACTTCAACGCCGACGCGGTGATCTGGAATCTCGACAAGGTGCTCAACGACAAGGCGCCGCAATTCGACAAGCGGCAGAGCGCGCAGGTGAAGACGCGGCTGCCTTCCGTCGCGAGCTACGCCAAGATCGACGACGATACGGTCGAGATCACCACCAAGACGGTCGATTCGTTCTTCCCCTACCAGATGCTCTGGTTCCTGGTGTCGAGCCCGGCGCAATACGAGAAGCTCGGCAAGGACTGGGACAAGTTCGCAAGCCAACCCTCCGGCACCGGCCCGTTCAAGCTGACGAAGCTCGTGCCGCGGGAGCTCGCCGAGCTCAGCAAGAATCCGGACTACTGGAACAAGAAGCGGACTCCGAAGGTCGACAAGCTCGTGCTGGTGCCGATGCCGGAAGCGCTGACGCGCACCAACGCGCTGCTGGCCGGACAAGTGGACTTGATCGAGACGCCCGCCCCCGACGCCGTGCCACAGCTCAAGGCCGCCGGCATGAAGATCGTCGACAACGTCACGCCGCATGTCTGGAATTATCATTTGAGCGTGCTGCCGGGCTCGCCCTGGACCGACATTCGCCTGCGCAAGGCGCTCAATCTCGCGATCGACCGCGATGCGGTGGTCGGGCTGATGAACGGGCTTGCGAAGCCCGCGAAGGGTCAGGTCGACCCGTCGAGCCCGTGGTTCGGCAAGCCGACGTTTGAATTGAAGTACGACCTCGCTGCCGCGAAGAAGCTGGTCGAGGAAGCCGGCTACTCCAGGGACAAGCCGCTCAAGACCACCTTCATCATCGCGCAGGGCGGTACCGGCCAGATGTTGTCGCTGCCGATGAACGAATTCCTGCAGCAGAGCTTCAAGGAGATCGGCATCGATGTCGATTTCAAGGTCGTCGAGCTCGAGACGCTCTATACCCACTGGCGCAAGGGCGCGGCTGACGAGATGAATGCCGGCATCACCGCCAACAACATCGCCTACGTCACCTCCGACCCGCTCTACGCCATCGTGCGCTTCTTCCACTCGGGCCAGATCGCGCCGGTCGGCGTCAACTGGGGCGGCTACAGAAGTGCGAAGGTCGACGCGTTGATCGACGAAGCCAAGCAGACGTTCGACACTGCGAAGCAGGACGAGCTGCTGGCGCAGGCCCATGCAGCGATCGTCGACGACGCCGTGCTGGTCTGGGTCGTCCACGACACCAACCCGCATGCGCTATCGCCCAAGATCAAGCAGTTCGTGCAGGCGCAGCACTGGTTCCAGGACCTGACGACGATCGGGGTGGAGTGAGGGGCGGCACTTCGGCGCGTCAGAACCCGCCGTCGTCCTGGCGAAAGCCAGGACGACATTGAATATGCTGCCGCACCCCGCTACTTCATCGGCAGCATTGTAGGGTGGGCAAAGCGACGCGTGCCCACGTCTTGTGTCAACGATGCTGAACGATGGTGGGCACGGCGCAGCGCGCCTTTGCCCACCCTACGAAATCTGAACATGCTGCCGCAGCCCCGCTACTTCGTCAGCAGTGCGAACGCGCCGTTCCAGTCGTCTGGTGGCGGGCTCGCCTGATAGTTCCTGATGCGCGCCTCGTAGAGGCCGAACAGCTTTTCCAGCGTGTCGGCGTCCTCGCTTCTGCGGCCGCGCTCGATCGCGTCCAGCGCGCCCTGCCAGTCGCGGCTGCGGTAGCAGGCGAGCATCTCGATGGTCGTGTTGCGCAGGCGCTGGAAGGCTGCCGAATGCATCACGTCCTCGCGGCCGGCGATGGCATAGATCACCTCCGGCTCGGTCTTGCCCTTCACCATGATGAAGTCGAGCTCGAGGATCGCGAACTTGTCCTTGGCGGCGAGCGCGGTCTTGGAGCCGACGATGATGGGGAAGCCGTAGTCCTTGGTCTGCCCTTCCAGCCGCGAGGCCAGGTTGACGCTGTCGCCCAGCACGGAATAGTTCTTCTTCAGATCGGAGCCCATGTTGCCGACCACGCCGATACCGGTGTTGAGGCCGATGCCGACGTTGAGCGGGATGTAGACGTGGCCGCCGTCAGCGGCTTCCTGCTTGCGCTCCTTGTTGACCGCGTCGATCTGCTCGAGCATCTGGATCGCGGCCTCGCAGGCGTTGATTTGATGCTGCGCATCGTCGAGCGGCGCGTTCCAGAACGCCATGATGGCGTCGCCCATGTATTTGTCGATATAGCCCTTTCGCTCGATGATCACGTCGGTCAACGGCGTCAGGAAGCGGTTCATCAGCGCGATCAAGCCCTGCGGATCGTGCTTGTAGCTTTCCGAGATCGTGGTGAAGCCGCGCACGTCGGAGAACATGATCGTCATCTCGCGCTCCTCGCCGCCGAGCACGAGCTTTTCCGGCGACTGCGCGAGCTGCTCGACCAGCACGGGCGACATGTATTGCGCGAACTGGCCGCGGATCTGCTTGCGCTGCTGCTGCTCGCGCACGAAGCTTGCGAAGATCAGCGTCAGATAGATCGCGGTGGTCGATAGCAGTGGATAGGTGGGATCGATCAAGAGGCGATAGTGCACATACCAGTACCAGGAGAAGCCGCCCAACACCGAAGCAAACAGCGCGCCGACGCCGACCAGTGTCACGGGCCCGAACTTCGGCGCGAAGGTGATCACAAGGAGGCCCATGATGATGGCGGCGAAGAACTCGATCGCGATGCCGTAGTTCGGCTGCGAGATGATCGAGCCGGTGATCGCGCTTTCCAGCACCTGGGCATGGATCTCGACGCCGGGCATGGCGGGATCAACCGGCGTCGTCTTGATATCGTTGAGTCCCGCTGCCGAGGTGCCAATCAGCACCAGCCGCTGCGCGATCCTGTCCGGTGCAACGCGTCCCTCCAGCAGGTCAACCGCCGGCACATAGATCGAAGGATCCTGCGGCGCGAAATGCACCCAGAGCAGGCCGTTCTTGTCGGTCGGGATCGAGAAGCCCTTCACGCCGACGCTGCGGATACCTTCGCGATCGGTCTTGACCAGCATGGTGTCAGAGCCGGACACCACGCGCAGCATCTCGAAGGTCAGCGACGGCAGTATCACGCCCTGGGCCTGCGTGATCATCGGCGCCCGCCGGACGATGCCGTCGCGCTCGGGTTTGATGGTCAGCAATCCGCGGCCGGCGGAGGCGGCCTCGAGCACGGCCGTATTTCGCAGCAAGCCTGGAAATTCGTACAGGAAACGATGCGGCTCCTCACCCAGGGTCGCAAGGCCGGTCTGCGGAAGCTTCTTGTCGAGCTCCGAGTTGCTGACCGGTAGGCCGGTCTCGCCCAGCACGACGCGGGAACGCTTCATCGCCTCGGCAAACATCTGGTCGTTGCTCGGCAGCGCCCTCAGCTTCTCGCGCGTCGCCTCGTCGAGGTTACGAAAGGTCTCGGCCGCGATATCGGGATTGAGCCGATCGGGCTCGGGGAACATCACGTCGAAGGCGATCGCGGCCGCACCAAGCCGCGTCAGGTTGGTGACGAGGTCGGCGAGCTTGGTGCGCGGCCATGGCCACTGGCCGACCGCCTTTAGGGTCCGATCGTCGATATCGACGATGACGACGGGCCTCATCGTCTTCTTGCGGGCATCGAACTTCTGGAAGTAGTCGAAGGTGCGGACACGAAGCTCCTCGACCGGTCCCGGATCGGCGAAACGCAGAGCGGCGAAGCCGACGAGCAGCGCAAGGCAGACCAGCCGCGCGTAGCCGAACCTGCGCGCGAACCACCGCCGCCATATCCTGAGCCGCTTCATGCCCGTTGGACTTCCCGTAACCCGATCAGGTTCGATCTTGGATCGTCAGGACGCAAATGGCCATGGCCGCAAGGGACGATCCGGGGATTTTTTGCTACCCCGTCGCAGGAGAGCGAGGCCCGCGCTACGTCGTGCCGTGGCTCGTGACGATGAAGTCGCTGGCATGCAGGTTGCCGGCGGCCACGTTCTTGAGCAGGATCGTCTCGTGATCGTCCAGCGTGATCAGCGTATCGGTGTTTTGCTGCGTGATGGTGAGATCGGCGACCGAATTGATGGTATCGAACTGCCGCAGGTCGATCTTGTCCTGGATCGTATCGAAGCCATAGACCGTGTGCTGGACGGCGTCCGTCGTTGACGCCGGGGCGAACACGAACTGGTCCTGCCCGCCGCCGCTGATCAGCGTGTCGCTGGACTCGGTGGCGAAGATGACGTCCTTGCCGCTGGTGCCGGTCAGCGTGACCGGACCCGAGCCGCCTTCGTCGAAGATGAAGTTGACGGTGTCGCTGGCGCCAAGGCTGTCGGTCACCTTGAACGTGATCATGTCGGTATTGGGCGGCGTGACGCCCGGATCGTAGGTCACGCTGTGGAGAGCCGTGTTGACCTGGTCGAGCGACGCACCATCGATGAAGGACGGCGTCACGTTACTGCCTTCCTTCGCGCCCTCGGTCTGTGCGGTCACCGTGTAGGTTTCGGTCGAGGATCCCGAGACCGACAGACCCGTGACCGTGTCGGTATTCGTCGCCTCGTCGTGGGCGTGGGTGAAATGCGTGGTGTCGATCACCGGCGACTGGTGGCTCCAGACGAGCTCCGTGCCGCCGCTGCCGTCGCTGCTCTTGCTGAAGCCGGTTTCGTCGTAATGCCCGGCGATGGTGAAGTAGTCGCCATCGCCCGAGCCGTAATGGACCTCGAGCCCGCCTTCGGTCGAGACCAGCGAAACGTTCTTGGGGTCGATGCCGGCGAGATCGATGTTGTCGCCGTAGCTGAACCCGGTCACCGTGCCCGTGAAGTGCGACGCAGCATCCAGATGCAGCGTGCCGACGCCGGAGCCGACGAACTGGACCGCGGAATCGGAGGTACCGCCGAGCTCGAGGCTCGCGCTCAGGATCTGAACAGTGCCGGAGCCGGTGAGATCGCCGAGGATCGTCGTCGCGCCAGTGTCTGCAACGAGAACGCCATGGTTGGCAACGGAGCCGGTGTCATTGACAGTGCCCTCGAGGACGAGCTTGCCGTTGACGTCGATATGGAGGTCGCCGCCGACCGATATGGCGCTCGTGGAGCCATTGAAGGTCGTGTTGCCCAGAACCTCGAAATAGGAGTCTTCGTCGGCGGTCAGCGTCGTGCCGTTGACGATCGACGCGGCCAGCAGCGCGACCGAGTCCTCTCCGACGAGGTCGATCGTTCCGCCGTTGATGGTGTTGTAGAAGAAGTAGATATGCCCGCCGTCGTCGGCCTCCAGCGTGCCGCCGGCGTTGTCGACGACGCTGCCGGGCAGGTTGGCGAAGCTCACGATCCCATATCGTCCGTCGGCGTCGATGGTGCCGGTGTTGATGACGTGCTGTGGGGCGCCGAGATAGGCATCGGCGACGTCGATATGGCCGTGATTGGCGAGGGTGCCGTTCACCACCAGATAGCTGTCGATGCTCCCGGACTCGGAGTTGTTGTCGGTGCCGGTGATGTCGAGCTTGGTCGCGCTGCCGAGTGTCAGCCCGCCGATCGTGGCGCCGTTGTCGCCGAGGTCCAGATAGACCTTTTCGTCGGTATCGACCCATGCGGTCTCGGTCACGGTAGGCACGTGCCCGAGCGACCAGTTGCCGTCATTGTTCCAGTCCTGGTCGACGCTGCCCGTCCACACGTCGACGTTCGACGGTGCCGTCACCTCCGTGCTGATGGAGGCGGCGAGATCCGACGCGGGCGAGGAGCCGCCGTGGCCGATGCCTGTAGCGGTGATGTCGATCGAGACCGGCGCCGCGCCTGTGATGTCGCCGGCATAGGTGTCGTCGAGGGCGTGAACGTCGAGCGTGCCCGGGGTGCCGCTATAGCCGTGGGCCGGCACGAAGCGGATCAGCGTGTCCGGGCTCAGCACCAGCGCGTTGGTATCGCTCACGCCGGCGATGTCCACCCACTGGTCGGTGCCTGCAACCTCGTACTGCCAGGTCCCCTGGCTTTCCGTGGCGTTGTCGGCGGTGATCGCGATCGCCTTGAGGCTCGCACCATGGTCGACGTCGTGGAATTTGCCGGCGAAGAGATCGCTGACGGCCGCCCCGCCCGGATCCGTGTTGCCGCCGCCGACCGAGGCCAGCGTCGCCGCATCCAGCGTCGGCGCGTCGTTCGTGCCTGATATCGTGACGGTCACCTCGGCGGTATCGGTTCCACCATGCTGGTCGTCCAGCGTGATGGTCGACACCACGGTCGCGGTCTGACCCTGCCCGAGGAAATCCAGTGCGCTGTCGGGGATGGAATAGGTCCAGCCGATTGCGCCGTTGTTGTGGTTGCCCTCCTGCTGCAGCGTCAGCGCCTGTTCGAGCGCCGTCACCTCGTCCGCGGTCAGCGTCAGGTGCGTGGTTTGATCGGTGTCGAGCAACGTCACGGTCTGATCCGTGATCGTGGCTTGCGGACGGTCGGTCAGGTCGACGTCGGTGAAGTGGATCGTACCAGTTGCCGCCGGAGTCGGGTCGGTGGTCATGCTCGGCGCGCCGGTCGTATCGGCGAGTTCGCTGAAGCTCGCGCTCTGGGAGGTCTCTGCAGCGCTGAATTTCGGCCCGTCGTCGGCGGCCTTGAGCGTGATCAGCGTGTGGCCGGTGCCATCACCGCTGCCCGCGAAATTCGCGTTGCTGTAGTCGCCAACGAGGTTGAGGCTGATGCTGTGGCCGTCGGCGTCGGTCACGGTCAGCACGCCGCCCGTATGGTCGGCGTTGCTGGCAAAGGTCGCGTAGGTGCCAAGCCCATATTCGATGCTCGACAGATCAAGCTTGTCGGTCGCAGTCAGCCCCGTGATCGATCCACCGAATGACGCGGTGTCGATCTTGAGCTCGGCAGCGCCGCCCGAGAAGGTGACGGTCTGCGAGACCGTGGCGTTGACCTCGAGCGTCGCATTGGCATCGATGGTCACGGAGCCGGAGCCCGACAGCGAACCGAACAGCGTCATGGTGCCGCTGTCGATCTCGATGCTGCCCGTGTTGGTGATGGCGCCGCTGATGGAGGTCGAGCCCCAGCTCTCGATCTCGCCGGAGTTGGTGATGGCGAAGGCCGAACCGTCCGCGCCGGAGAGCGACGCGCCGTCGTGCAGATCGATCTTGCCGGCATTGCCGAGGCTTCCGCCGTTGATCGTGACGTCGGACAGATCCAGCTTCGATGCACCGTCGATCGTCACCGTCCCCTTCGTGTTGGTGACCGTGACCTTGTCGAGCTTGAGCACGCCGCCCTTGATCGCCTCGAGCGTGCCGGTGTTGATGATCAGATCGCCGGTGATGTCGAGCTCGCCACCATTCGCCTCGATGAGGTTTTGATTGGTGATAGTGTGCTGCACCGCAGGGTCGATCGTCAGCGTTCCTCCGGCGACGTCGATGGTACCGGTGTTGGTGATATCTGCGTTGTTGATGGCGCTGATGCCGGTCGAGACCAGCGTGCCGGACAGCGTCAGCGTGCCGCCATCGATGGTCGCGCCGACGAGATCGAGCGTCGAGCCCGCGTCCACCGACACCGTGGCACCGGTGTTGGTGACCGTCGTCGAGATCAGCTTCAGCGTGCCGTCATTGATCGTCGCCAGCGTTCCGGTGTTCGTGACCGGTTCGCCGTTGATGTCGAGCTCGCCACCATTGGCCTGCAGCGTCCCGGCATTGGCAATCGTGGCGGAAGTCGTCGCGACGAGAGCAAGCACGCCACCAATCGCCTCGATCACGTTGCCGTTGATGATGAAGGTGTCAGTGATCGTGCTGGCGCCGCTGGACGAGAGCGTGCCGGAAACATTGAGCGCGCCACCGGCAATGCTCGCACCCTTCAGCGTCAGCGTCTCGCTGGCATCGACCTTGATGATTCCCTTGTCGGTGATGGAGGTTCCGGACACGGTCACGTCGTCGAGCGTCAGCGTGACATCGCTTTCGACCGTCACGGCGCCCTTGTTGAGCTTGGCGCCGCCGTTGATGCTGCTGTCGCCGATGACGTCGATGGTGCCACCGAGCGTGCTGCTGAAATTGTTGATGGTGCCGCCGGTGATCTCGCCCTGATCGAGGACCAGCACGCCATGGTCGTCGACGGTGAGGGTCCCACCCGAATTAGCGACCGTGGTGCCCTGGCCTAGCGTCAGCGCCGCACCGGCCTGGATTTCGATGGTCGAATCGTTGTCGACGGTTTCGTTGTCGAACGCGACGGCCCCTTTGATGGTGACGGCACCGGAATTGTCCAGCTTGCCGTTGGTCAGCACGCTCGTCCCGTCCAGTACTAATGCGCCGCCGATGATCAGCTTGCCGCCGTCGATGGTCGCGCCGTCGACATCCAGCGTTGTCCCGGCATCGACCTTGAGTGTGCCGCCGGCATTGTTGATCTCGGCCAACGTCTTGAGCGTACCACCGGCGAGCTCGATCGTGCCGGCATTGGTGATCAAAGCGCCGACGGCGAAGTCGCCGCCGCCCGCGAGCGTCACGGTGCCTGAATTGGTCAGCACGCTGGTGCCCAGGATTTCCGCCTTGCCGCCGACGGAAATCGTGGCCCCCACGGAATTGGTCAGGATCGAATCGGCGCTGAGGTCGAGCGTGTGCGCAATCGTCAGCGTGCTCTGGTTGATGACCTCCGGCGCCTTATGCCCTTTGGTCGTGTCGAAATCGTTCATGGTCAGCGATTTGGCGAACGCCGCCTCGTCGATCGTGACCGGATAGGACGGCGTCAGCCCGTGCAGCTGATCGGTGATGACGATGACGTCGTCATTAATCGTCGGCACGGTACCGGTTTCCCAGTTCGCGGCGTCCTTCCAGAAGCCGCCGGGCGGAGACCCGGCCTCGGACGTCGCGACCCACACCACCGCGGGGCTGTCGGTCCCCTTGATGGTGACGGTGATGGTCCGCGTCGCGGTCGCGCCCTGCGAATCCGTGACCGTCACGGTGTAGGTCAGCGTCAGGACCTCGCCCTTCGGAATGAAGTCCGCGAGGTAGACGGGAAGATCGGCGAGCGACCAGTCGATGACGCCGTCGCCCGTTCCGGTGCTGTCGGTATCGATCGCAACCGACATCGCTTTTTCGAAGATCGCCAGCGGTCCCGGCGGCACGGTGCTGCCGTCCGGCAGGGTCGCGCCGGTCAGTTTCACCGACACTTTGTGGGTGTCGGTGAGATCGACATCGGTGAAAGTCAGCGTTCCCGAGGTCGGCACCTCTGAGGTGAGCGGACCGCCGGGGACGCTGGTGCCGCCCTCGAAGGTGATGACCGGAACGCTCGAGGTGATCACCGGTGTGTCGTTGGTGCCGGTGACCGTGACGGTGATGTCGATGAAGGCGGTTTCGTTGTTGGCGGCGAAATTATTGTCGACGCGGGCCCGGTAGGTCAGCGTCAGCGTTTCGCCGGCGGCAAGGAAGTCGAAGGCGTCGTCCGGGACGCTGTAGGTCCAGGTCGCCGAGCCCGTGTTGCTGTTGTCGGGGGCGGCAACGACGCTGATCTTGGCTTCGGTTGCGGCAATGTCGGCCTTTTGCAGGTCCGACAATCCGGCGGTGACGTCGTCGTGATTGGCGTTGTGGTAGGTGAAGGAGTCGAAATTCACCTTCACGGTCGGCCGGTCACCGAGATTGAAATCGAAGAAGGTGATCTTTCCGCCGACAGCATCGAGCGTCGTCGTGCCGGTCTTGCCGTCGAGCTCGTTCAGTGTGAACGCCGTCTTCACGTTGCCGCTCGAGTCGAGGCTGCTCGCAAGCGGGGCGCCAGGAACACGGCTGAGGCTCGTCGGCTTGTCGGGGGTATTCGTCGACGACCCGTTGCTGCCGGGATTGACCGTGACGAAAGTCGCCTGCGCCGTCGCGCCGCTCGCCGTCTTGATCAGCATCAGGTTGGCGTCCTGCGTGATCGAATCGGTCGAGTTGTTGGTCAGCTTCGTGTTGGTGCTGTTGTCCGTGAACTTCAGCGAGAACACGTCAGTGATCAGCTTCTGCACGTCCGGCGACAGCAGCGCGTTGGTGACCGAGACGTTGCCGCCGCTGATCTGGATCATCTGCCCCGCCTGGTTGACGGTGGCGATCGGCAGTAGTGTGACCTTGTCGAACAGGATGTAGGAGCCGGTGGTGCCGTCCGGCTCGACCAGCACCTGGAAATTCGCCTGCGGCTGCGGATCGCCGCCGCCCGACGGAACCGAGAAGCTGATTTCCGTCAGCACGGCTGTGCCGCGGATGCCCATGGTGGCGACCGGCGTGTCGATCTTCATGTCGCCGTGCTTGGCAGTCTCGCCGGCAACGAAGGTGATGGTGCCCGCGACCAGGCTCAGCAGCGAGGAGTTGCTCGACCCGTTGGGGTCGTAGACCATCTCATTCAGCACCATGCGCGCGTTGGAGGAGAGGCCGAAGACGGTGCCGTCGATGAAGGTGACGCCGAGGGTCGAGTCCGACCCGGTCGAGAGCACGTCGCCCTTCTCGACGTTGTCGCCGTTGTTCAGGATGATCGAGACGCCGTTGCGGACGGCGGTCGCGCTGCCGGTCAGCTTGGTGATATGGCCGATGACCTGCGCGGCGCTGGCGCCGGGCGCCGCCTGCGCATACTGAACGTTGCCGGCGAGCGCGTTGACGATGTCGCCGGTGAGATGGGCGCCATCGGGCGAGGCGATCGCCGCGCGCTTCTCGCCCTTGAAGTAGTCGTGAATGACGAACTCGTGTCCGTCATTGGACAGGACGAGATCGACGCCCGCGCGCTTGAACTCGCCATGGAACAGGAGATTGGGATTGGGAACAAAGAACGCGCCGTGCGGGACCTGCCCATGACCCGAGACGGAAAAGGAATCGACATGGCCATTGGCGGGCGCATGAAAACCCTTGCCGTCCATGGAAAGCGCGGCGTCAAATTTGCCAGCGTAATTCAACGGGGAAACACCGCAGAAAGGGTTAATATTTATAGAAGTATCGACTGCCTAAGCTTGCATATCATTACCGAGTCCTTAGCGAAACCATCTATTTCTCGTGGGAATCGACGCGGCAGCATCGCCATGGCCGGTGCGAGGCAGGGTTTGCCAAGAATAATGATAGTATATTTCGAATATAGCCTCTGCATATTGACGGCGCGTACTACAACTTGAAGCATTCCAAAGTATTCAAATAGAAGAAATTTCCTACGAATACTCGTGTCATCTTTCCGTTGCAACGCCCTGCGACATACTGCGGCAAATGCGGACTTTTTACTGCGACCCGGCTAGCAGAAGTGGCGAGATAAGCCCGCCATTAGCCATATGAACCAGATTCGGCAGCCGACTCAACCCGCGACGAGAATTGGTTCCATTCCACAACAGATCGGGCCTTCCCGGGGGCTGAGCCCGTAAAATTTTACCCAAGCCGGCGAGACCGGCTTCAGCCTGTTGCTCGGTTTTGGGCTCCCGGCCGGGCTCATTAAGCAGAACAAAACGGCCCGCCCCTCACTATCACCGCACCAGAAACAAAGCCGGCACGTGCGGGTCAGGGGTGTCCTGCCGATGCTGGACAGGGGAAGTCAGATGGAGACCGTTGCTCACTCGCGCGCCTGGCGCGCAGTCCTGCTCTTTTGCGGATTGATCCTGTTCGGATCGGCCGCCGACCTTCGCGCAGGCACGCTGCTGTCGCCGGGGTCCGCCGTCCTCGTGCGAAAATCCGCAGAACCGTTCGGCCTATTCGCCTTCGCGATCTCCGCCGGTCGCGTCCGCGACAAGTGGTTTCACCTGAAGGACAAGCTCGACGACGAGATGGTGCAGCTCGCGCTGTGCGACGGCGACCGCGACAACTGCGTCTCGCCCGCGGCATTGAAGCTGCTCGCCATCGTCGACCAGGCCCGCAGCCGCGAAGGCCGCGCCCGCCTCGGTGAAGCCAACCGCGCCATCAATCTCGCGATCAAGGCGGCCAATGACGGCTCTGATGACGTCTGGAGTTCGCCACTCGCCACCTTCCAGCGCGGCGCCGGCGATTGCGAGGACTATGCGATCGCAAAGCTCGCCGCGCTGCGCCTCGCGGGCATTTCGCCCGAGGATCTGCGAATCGTTTTCGTGCGCGACACGCAAGTCGGCGAGGAACATGCGGTCGCGGCCGCCAGGCTCGACAGCCACTGGCTGATGCTCGACAACCGTCGCATGGCCATGGTCGAGGATGAGGCGGCGCGGACCTATCAGCCGCTCTTCGTGCTCTATCAGTCTGCGGTGCTGAAATACGTCGACGAGCCCGCGTTTGCGGCTGTGCCGGACAACAACCGCTCGGCGCTGATCGCGTCGCGCTGATTGCCCGAACTGAGCTGCGTAGCCCGGATGGAGCGCAGCGCAATCCGGGACCGCATCTCCGTTTGAAATCCCGGATTTCGCTGCGCTCCATCCGGACTACAATTCCGATGCGCGGCTGGACATTCACGGTTTCGCCGCGCCGCCCGGGAAGCTAGCATGCGTATCATGCGGGCTTCGGGGACAAGCGGAATGCGAACGTTGGTGCTGGCGATGGTTGCGGCGATGGTGCCGCTGATGTCACCTGCGCACGCGCAGGCGGTCAATTCAGACCCAGCGATCGCCGACAAGCTGCCGCTGTTCGTCAAGAACCGTTGTGAGCAGCAGCGCGATCCCGCGGGTCAGTTGTTTTGCGGCAATGGCGAGCTTGCCGCAGCGGCCGAGAAACTCGGTGCGGCCATCGAGGCGCGGCTCTCCCGCCTGCCGGATCGTCTGCCGGCCATCGAGGAGAACGCGCTGTGGATCCGACAGCGCAATCTGAGCTGCGGCATCTTTGGTCGGACCGCGGTCCGCACCGATGACATCGATCGCGTCAAGACCTGCCTGCTCAGGGAGACCGAGGAGCGCGCCGCGATCCTGCGCGACCCCGATTTCGATTGCCTCGCGGCCAACACGACGGCCGGCGCGCTGATCTGTAGCGATCCGGAGTTGGCGCTGGCGGAGGAGGAGCTCAACGGCCAGGTCCTCGGCTTGATCGGCAAGCTGAGCCCGACCGAAGCCCGCTTTGCCTTCGCCGAATACGGCCGCTGGACAAGGGAGCGCGATCGCAAATGCGACCTCGTCGGCAAGGAGAACGTGCCGCTGTCCGAGCTGTCATCTGCGCAAGGCTGTCTCGCCGAATATTTTAGCCGGAAGACCGCCGATATCCTTGGTGCCAAGGGCGATCCGAAGCGGGTGTTCGGCCGCCAGATCGCTGCACGGCTGCCTGATACCGACGCCGCCGACTTCTGCGTCGCCAAGATTCATGCCGCCAATTCCTGCGGCGACTTCGTCCGCATCAGTCGCGTGTCCGCTTCCGGCAGCAACGTCGGAGAGCAGGAGGCGAAGGTCACCGCCGATATCGACATGGTCGTGCTGTCGCCCTTCACCGCCTGCAGCGCGGTCGCATCGACCTGCACCGGCACCTGCTGGGACCCAAGATCCGGCAAGGCGCAGCCGGCCGCAGCGTCCAAGCAAGGCTTCAAGGAAAGCTTCAATGTGACGAGCCGGCTCAGAATCCAGCGCACCTTCGCATTCCAGAAAGCCGCCGATGGGTGGCGCTGCAGGGAAGACGAGCTGGCACCGGTGGAGTCAGGCGTCGCGGGTGGGGGATCGTAGGTGCAGCGCCTCTCCCTTCTCCCCTTGCAGAAGGTGGCGCGAAGCGCCCGATGAGGGGTCTGCCTCACCGAGTCCGAAAGCGAGAGGCTCATTCGCGCAGAGACCCCCCTCCCCCACCTCGCCGCTACGCGGCGAGCCACCCTCTCCCACAAGGGAAGAGGGCGCACCTGCGGGGAGAGGCGAAGATCAGAACATCAGATTGTCCTTCACCAGGACCCAGCGGCCGCCCTTGACCTGCTGCACCTGGGTGATGGTGTTGGCGAGGTGGTCGGTCTTGGAGAACTTCGTCGGCGGCGAGTTGAAGATGTCGAGGAATTTTTCGCCTGACTCGAGCGAGTCAAGCATCTTCTGCCCCGTGAGATCCTTGCCCGCCTTCTGGGCGTAGAAGGCAAAGGTCATCACCGTGTTGTAGCCGATAATCGCCTGCGTATTGGCGTCCGAGTTGAACATCTTCTTATAGTTGGCGAGCCAGTCCTTCACCGGGCCTTTAGCGCTGTCCTCGTAGGGAATCTCGAATTGGGACGCGGCATAAAGCCCTTCCACGGCGTCCTTGCCCAGCGTCGGCACTTCCAGCACGTTGGTCGGCGTTGCCCCCAGGAAGGTGACGTCCCAGCCGAGCTTCTTCGCCTCCGTCATCGCGCCAATGGTCTCGCGGATCACTGTGCCGAGCACCACGAGATCGCAGCCGTCCGACTTCATCTTGGCAACCTGCGCGCTGAAATCGGAGGCGCCACGCTTGTAGCTGGTGATCGAGGCCGGCTGCACCTTCATCACGGTGAGCTGCTGATTGAAGCCGTCGAGCACGTTTTTGCCGTACTCGTCGTCCTGGTGCATGATGCAGGGCTTCTGGAAGTTCTTCCACTCAATCATGTATTTCAGCGCGGCGCGCGTGCTCTCGACGTAGGGCAAGAGGTTGTTGAACTTCAATCGCTCCTGCGGCTTGCTCGGATCGAACTTGAAGGTGAATTCGGCCGCAGTCAGCGGGAAGAGCTGCAGCACGCCGGCATCGAACAGCGTGTCCTGCGCCGCCAGCACCGTCGGCGAGCCCATCGGGCCGATCATCGCGAAGACCTTGTCGCGCTCGATCATCTTCTGCGTGGCCAGCACGGCCTTCTTGGGGTCGTAGCCGTTGTCCTCCAAAATCATCTTGATCTTGCGGCCGTTGATGCCGCCGGCCGCGTTGATCTCCTCAACCGCCATCTTCATGCCGTTGGAGACCGGTACGCCCCACACCTTGATCGGACCCGACAGATCCTGATGCGTGCCGATGACGATCTCGCTGGCCGAGATGCCTTCATTGGTGACCTTGGTTTGCGCGGCAGCCGGCAGACAGGTGAGCACCACCGCGCATGCCGCAAGGCCGAACGCCCAGAACGATTTCGACATCGACGTCTCCTCTCTCCTTAAGGCCCGTGTTGCGCAAAGGGCGTGGCCATCGCTCCCTCGCTTCCCTTGGAATGGTTCACGCCACCGCGCGCTCGCGATACATCGCGTCGATCTCGGCGGCGTAGCGCCTGTTCACGAAGCTGCGCTTCAGCTTCATGGTCGGCGTCAGCTCCTCGTCCTCCGGCGTGAGCTGGCGCTCGATCAGATAGAATTTCTTGATGGTCTCGACGCGCGCAAAGTTGCCGTTGACCTGTTCGATCTCTCGCCAGATCAGGTCCTGAATCTCGATCGCCCGGCACAGGCTCGCGTAGTTGGTGAAGGGGATGTCGTGATCCTGCGCGAATTTCTCGACGTTCTCCTGGTCGATCATGACGAGGCAGGTGAGATATGGCCGCTTGTCTCCGATCACGACGGCGTCGGAGATATAGGGCGAGAATTTGAGCTGGTTCTCGATTTCCGAGGGCGTCACGTTCTTGCCGCCTGAGGTGATGATGATGTCCTTCATCCGGTCGGTGATCTTGACGAAGCCGTCGTCGTCCATGGTGCCGACGTCGCCGGTGTGCAGCCAGCCGCGCGCATCGATGGTCTCGGCGGTCTTCTGCGGCTGATTCAAATAGCCCATGAACAGGAAGTCGCCCTTGATCAGGATCTCGCCGTCCGGCGAGAGGCTGACCTCACCCCAGGGCACGGCCTTGCCGACTGAGCCGAGCTTGATGCGCTCGGACGGCATCATGGTGGCAACGCCGCAATTTTCAGTCTGGCCATAGACCTCGTGCATGTTGATGCCGAGCGCGAGATACCAGCGGATCAGGTCTGGCGAGATAGGCGCTGCGCCAGTGAAGGCGATGCGGCAGCGATCGAGGCCAATCATGCGGCGGATGTTGCGGAACACCAGCCTGTAGGCGAGGCGGTTCGCGATCCCAAGCGACAAGGACGGCGCGCGTGCCTCGAGCCGGCAATCCGCGATGCGCAGGCCAATGTCGATAGCGCGGCGATAGACCCATTGCTGGACCGGCGTCGCATCCTTGAGTGCGATGGTGATTGCGGAATAGAATTTTTCCCAGATCCGCGGCACCGCGAAGAAGACGGTCGGCTGCACCTCGCGCAGATTGTCCGGCACGGTTTCCGGGCTTTCGGCGAAATTCATCACCGAGCCGAGCGCGACGGAGATGTAGTAGCCAGCGACCCGCTCGGCGACGTGACAGAGCGGCAGGAAGATCAGCCGGTCCTCGTCTTCCCTCGCCGGGATGAAATCGTTGGCGTGGCGCATCTGATGGGTCACGCTGCGGTTGGCGTGCATCGCGCCCTTGGGCGGGCCCGTGGTGCCGGAAGTGTAGACGAGGATCGCGAGATCGCCTGGGCCGCGGCTGTCGATCATCTCCTGCCAGAGCTGCTCGCGGCCGACCATGTGATTGCGCCCGAGCGCGCGAAACTCGTCGAGCGACATCACCATGTCGTCTGAAAATCCGCTCAGGCCCTCCATGTCGAACACGATGATCCTCTCGAGCGTCGGGCATCGCGCGCGGCAGGCGAGGACCTTGTCGAGTTGTTCTTCGTCCTCGGCAAAGATCACGCGAGTAGCGGAGTCGTTGACGAGATATTCGACCTGCGCCGAGGAATCGGTTGGATAGATGCCGGACGAGACGCCGCCCGCGCACAGGATGCCCATGTCGGCATGGATCCATTCCGGCACGGCATTGGCGATGATGGAGGCGACGTCGCCAGGCTTGAAGCCCGAAGCATGCAGTGCGTAGGCGATCTCCCTGGAGAGCTCCAGCCATTCGCGCCAGCTCGTCGGCTGCCAGATGCCGAACTGCTTCTCGCGGATCGCCGGCCTGTCGCCGCGCGTCTCCACCGCACGCAAAAAGCTCTTTGCGATCGTGTCTGCGACTGTCAGCACCGCCGGTCGGGCCATGCCATTGCCTCCTTGCCGCTTCGTCCCCTCCCGCAGCATGGCTTGCCGCCGGTCCGTTCGTTCACGGGGAGACGCCATATTTAACGCCACGTTTTCTTCTTTTTCCAGCGCCGTTCGCCTCTGGCCCCGGCTTCCTTGGCGCCTAGGTAGAATTCCTGGATGTCCTGGGAATCCATCAAGCGGTCGCAGGTGTCGTTCATCACGACGCGGCCGATCTCCAGCACGTAGCCGTAATGCGCCGTTTCCAGCGCCACCTTGGCATTCTGCTCGACGAGCAGGATCGACATGCCCTGCTCCTCGTTGACGCGGCGGATGATCGTAAAAATCTCCTTCACCAGGATCGGCGACAGGCCCAGCGACGGCTCGTCCAGCAACAGCAGCGTCGGCCGGTTCATCAGGGCGCGCCCGATCGCCAGCATCTGCTGCTCGCCGCCGGAAAGCTGGCCGGCCGGTTGGTTGATGCGCTCCTTCAGCCGCGGGAAATAGCCGTAGACGCGCTCGATATCCTCCGCGACACCGTCACGATCCTTTCGCGGATAGGCGCCCATCATCAGGTTCTCGCGCACCGAGAGGAATGGAAACACCTCGCGCCCTTCCGGCACATGACTGAGGCCGAGGCGGACGATCTTGTCGGCCTCCATGCGCTGGATCGGCCTGCCCATGAACTCGATCGTGCCCTTCTGCGGATCGAGGATGCCGGAGATGGTCTTCAGCACGGTGGTCTTGCCCGCACCATTGGCACCCAGCAGCGTCACGATGCGGCCCCGCGGCACCTCGAGCGAGATGCCGCGGATCGCCATGATCGGCCCGTAGTAGCTCTCGATATTGGAGAGCTTCAGGATGATGTCGGGCGAAACGGCGGCGTCCATCGCGTCAGGCTCCGAGATAGGCGGCGACGACGTCGGGATGCTGCTGCACCTCGGCGGGCGAGCCCATCGCCAGCACCCGGCCGTAGTTCAGCGCGATCACGCGGTCCGAGACGCGGTTGACCAGCGACATGTCGTGCTCGACCATCAGCACGGTGATGCCGAGCTCGCTTTTCATGTCGCGGATCCAGAACGACATGTCGTCGGTCTCCTCGACATTCAGCCCCGACGACGGCTCGTCGAGCAGTATGAGCTTCGGCTCGGAACAGAGCGCGCGGGCAAGCTCGATCACCTTGCGTACGCCGTAGGGAAGACCCGAGATCAGCTTGTCGCGATAGGGCTCGAGATCGAGGAATTCGATCACCTGCTCGACGCGGCGCCGGTGCAGCTTCTCGTTCGCGCGCACGCTCGGCAGGAACAGCAATTCCTGCCAGAGCTGCGTGGTTGAGTGACGGTGGCGCCCGACCAGCAGATTCGCGAGCACGGTTGCATTCTCGAACAGCTCGATGTTCTGGAAGGTGCGGGCAATGCCGAGCCTTGCAATGTCGTAGGGCGGCTGTTCCGTGATGTCCTGGTCCTCGAAGAAGATGTGGCCCGAGGTCGGACGGTAGATCCGCGAGATCAGGTTGAAGATCGAGCTTTTCCCCGCGCCGTTCGGCCCGATGATCGAGAGGATCTCGCCCTTCTCGACCGCGAACGAGACCGCATCGACCGCCTTGAGGCCACCGAAATGCAGCGACAGGTTTTCGGCGCGGAAATAGCTCATCGGTTCCGCTCCGACTTCACGTAGATCTTCTGGCGTTTGAAGGTCGCGCGCTTGTAGAGCGGGAAGAGCTGGAAGAAGAGTTTTATCTTCAGCCAGCGGCCGTAGAGGCCGAGCGGCTCGAACAGCACGAACAGCACGATGATGATGCCGTAGATCGCGCCCTTCAGGCCGTTGAGCGAGGCGAAGGCCGCGACCTTCGACTGAACGTTCGCCGCGCCGTCGGTGCTCGCCCCCAACGCCGCGGCGACGCCGGCAATGATGCCCGGCATGTCGTCCTTCAGATAAGTCAGGAACGGATCGATCATCACGATGAAGATCGCCCCCAGCACTGCACCGTGCAGGCTGAACGTGCCGCCGATCAGGATCACGATGATGAACTCGATCGAGAGCTGGAGCGTGAACATCTCCGGCGAGATGAAGGAGAGCTTGTGCGCGAACAGCACGCCGGCAAAGCCGGTGATCGCCGCCGAGATCGCAAAGGACTTCACCTTGTAGAGCGCGACGTTGACGCCCATGCTGCGTGCCGCCGTCTCAGAGTCGCGGATCGCAACGAAGGCGCGCCCCGTCGGCGAGCGCAAGAGATTGAGCGTGCCGACGATCGTCAGAATCAAGACGGCGAGGCACAGGAAATAGAACATCGGACTGTCGCGCGGCACGGGGACGCCGAGCAACGACAGCGTCTTGATGCGCATGCCCTCATTGCCGTTGGTGACGCTTTCCCAGCGCGCCAGAATCTCCTCGACGATGAAGGCGAAGGAGATCGTGGCGATGACGAGGTAGATGCCCTGGAGGCGCAGCGCGGGGAAGCCGACCAGCGCGCCGATCAATCCGGTCAATACGCCTGCGGCGAGGAAGTAGACCGGAAACGGCACGTTGTATTTCTGCAAATAGGCCGCCGCATAGGCGCCGATCGCAAGGAACGCGGCGTGCCCGAGCGAGGCCTGCCCGGTAAAGCCGGTGAGAATCAGCAGCGCCACGCCGACGGTCGCATAAATGCAGACAAAGACCAGCTGGCTCATCAGATAGCTGGAGAGCACGTAGGGCGCGATCAGCAGCACCGCAATCAGGAGCCCGTAGGAGATCACGTAGCCCGAATGCGGGAACAGGCGGATGTCGTCCTCGTAGTCGGTCTTGAACAGAAAGCGCATGGCGTTCAGACCTTCTTGCGTACGTGGAGGCCGAACAAGCCTTCGGGCTTCAGCAGCAACACCGCCAGCAGCACGATGTAAGGTGCGACGTCCTTCCAGCCCTCCGGCAGATAGAAGCCGGCCATGCTCTCGATCACGCCGATCAACACGCCACCGACGACCGCGCCGGGTATTGAGCCGAAGCCGCCGAGCACGGCGGCGGGAAAGGCTTTCAGACCGAGCACGAGCCCGACATTGGAGTGAATGAAGGTGATCGGTGCCAGCAGAACGCCGGCGCACGTCGCGACCGCCGCACTGATGGCCCAGACGATCGACACGACACGCTTCACGGGAATGCCCATGTAGTAGGCCGCGAGCATGTTCTCGGAGCTGGCGCGCATCGCGGTGCCGAGCGTGGTCTTGTTGAAGAACAGATAGAGCAGCGTGCAGAGGATGACCGTTGCCGCGATCACCGAGAGCTTGTCATAGGCGAGCACCAGCGCGCCGATGCGCAACACGCCCTGGCTGAACGGCGTCTCGATCTTGAAGTCGTCGGTGCCCCAGATCATGCCGGCGATCGAGCGCAGGAAGTAGCCGAGCCCGATGGTTGCCATGATGATCGAGAATTGCGGATAGCCGAGGATCGGCCGCACCACGATGCGTTCGGCGAGCATGCCGAACAGCGCCATGGCGACGACTGCTCCGACGAAGCCGACCCAGTAGTTCAGGCCCATCATGCCGATGAAGGTGAAGGCGAAGAAGCCGCCCAGCATCATCAGATCGCCCTGGGCGAAGTTGACGACCTCGGTTGCCTTGTAAACCAGCACGAAGCCAAGCGCGATCAGGCCGTACACGCAGCCGAGTGCAATGCCACTGACCAGCTGCTGAACGAAGTCCAGCATCGCCGAGCATCCTCCCCGATGCGATCCTTGCGGCTCTTGGCGGCCGTCTCGTCGCATCTTGTGTCCAGTCGCTACGCGATCATTATCAGTCGCGGAAAGCGCCATTTGGCCCGGCGCAATTCAGCCCGAACCGCCCAGCGCTGTCAATAAAACGAGAGGCGGATGCATTCGTGCGGGATGACGGAATTTGTGGCAGGGTGATTCACCGTGCCGAAACATCTTCAGATCAAGGTCGCGAGCGATGCGAAACCGTATGGTGTGGCCATCATGAAACCGGACAGTTCGGCGCTGAGCGTCCGAGGGTTAACGAAGCGTTTTGACCGTCTGGCGGTCGATTCCCTCGATCTCACCATTCACGCCGGTGAATTCTACGCGCTGGTCGGCCCCAACGGTGCCGGCAAGACCACCACCTTGCGCATGGTCGCAGGGTTGCTGCGGCCCGATGCCGGCGCGGTGTCGATCTTCGGCATCGATGCCCTGGCCGATCCCGTGGCCGCCAAGCAGGTGATGGCCTGGGTCTCGGACGAGCCGATGATTTATGACAAGCTGACGCCGCTCGAATATCTCGAATTCGTCGCCGGCCTCTGGGGCATTGCGCCAGCCGTCTCCGAACCCGTGGCGCAGGAACTGTTGAGCTCGCTCGGCCTGGCGCTACACCGGCACGAGCGTTGCGAGGGATTTTCCAAGGGCATGCGCCAGAAGGTGGCGTTGGCCGGCGCGCTGGTCCACGACCCCCGCCTCATCATTCTCGACGAGCCGCTGACCGGCCTCGACGCCGTCTCCGCCCGCCATGTGAAGGGTCTTTTGGCCGAGCGCGTCCGCGCTGGCTGCACCGTGATCATGACCACGCATATTCTTGAGGTCGCCGAGCGCATGGCCGACCGGATCGGCGTGATCGCGTCGGGCAGCCTCGTTGCCGAAGGCACGCTCGCCGAGCTGCGTCAGCAGAACGGCCACAACGACACCAGCCTCGAGGATCTCTTCATCGCGCTGGTCACGCTGGAGGCTGCCGCCGCATGAGCTCGGCGACTGCATTATCGTGGTTCGCCCGCCACGAGCTCCGCCTCGCCTGGCGCGAATGGCTCGCCATGATGACGGGCCAGCGCAAGCGGAAACGCACCGCCGTGATCGGCCTGATCGTCTTTGCCGCACTCCTGCATCTGCCGGCCTGGGCGGTGATCGGTCGCTTCGCCGGACTTCGATTGCCGCTCGACAAGCCGTCGCTGATCGTGATTACGGCGACGATCGCGCTCGCCTGGTCGCTGATGCTGTCGCAAGCGATCGAATCGGTGACGCGGGTGTTTTACGCCCGCGCCGATCTCGATCTCATCATGTCGTCGCCGGCAACGCTCACCAACCTGTTCTCCGTGCGCATCGCCGCGATAGCGCTCGCGATCACGGCGATGGCGCTGCTGTTCTCCACGCCCTTCATCGACGCGCTGGTGATCGGAGGCGGGCCGCGATGGCTCGCGGCGTTCGGCATGGTCATCGCCATGGGGCTGTCGGCAGCAGCCATCGCGATCGCCATCACGATCCTGCTGTTCCGGCTGATCGGCCCGGCGCGGACCCGCTTCATCGCGCAGATCCTCGCCGCGATCATCGGCGCCGGTTTCGTCATCGCGCTCCAGATCGCCGCGATCATCTCCTACGGCACGCTGTCGCGCTTCGCGGTGCTGACCTCGGATGCCACGGCTGCCTATGCGCCCGGTGTCGACAGCATCGTCTGGTGGCCCGCGCGGGCCGTGATGGGCGATCGCGAGGCGCTGGCGCTGCTGCTCGCACTCGGTCTCGTCATGCTGGGCGGCGTGATGGCGCTGTTCTCCGGCCGCTTCGCCGACACCGCGATCGATGCGGCCGCCCACGGGACATCCGGCCGCCGCACCACGCGCGAGCGGCCGTTCCGCGCCGGCTCACGGGCGCAGGCGCTACGGCGCAAGGAGTTCATGCTGCTGTGGCGCGATCCCTGGCTGATCTCGCAAACCCTGATGCAACTGCTCTATCTGGTGCCGCCGGCGCTTCTATTGTGGCGGAGCTTTGCCGACAGCTCAGCGGCGCTGGTGTTGATCACGCCCGTCATCGTGATGGCGGCGGGACAGCTTGCCGGCGGACTCGCCTGGCTGACGATTTCGGGCGAGGATGCCCCTGATCTCGTCGCAACCGCGCCGCTGTCACCCTCGCGCGTGATCCGCGCCAAGATCGAGGTCGTGTTGATCGCAATCGCCGTCATCTTCGCTCCGCTGGTCGCAGCGCTTGCCTTTGCCTCACCGCTCCAGGCCGCGATCACGGCGGGCGCGATCATCGTCGGCGCCGCCTCCGCCACCGCGATCCAGCTCTGGTTCCGCGTGCAGGCGCGGCGCAGCCAATTCCGCCGCCGCCAGACCTCCTCGCGTCTTGCGACCTTTGCTGAGGCCTTCTCCTCGATCGGCTGGGCGGCCACCGCCGCGCTGCTACTCTCGCTTCCCCTCGCCGGCGTCGTCAGTGGCCTGATCACCGCGGGTCTCGTCGCCACCACCTGGAAGTTCAGCCCGCGGCGGGAGTAGGCCTATAACACTGACGCGCTGTTGATCGCGGCCCATTGGCCGCAGGCGGGATTGCACGCTAGACTTCCCCGACGTCATTGGGGATGGATCTATGTGGCGATTCTTTTCCGCGATCCTCGCGCTGCTCGGCGCTTCCCTCACGCCCGCCCTTGCCCAGCAGCCGCAGCGCAGCGAATGTCTGGCAATGGCCAACGCGGCCCCGCGCGCGGTGCCCGTGTCCTGGCAGCGGACTGCGGGCGCGGCCGAGGTCGAGATCACCTATGCCGGCCATTCCACCTATTTCATCGATACGCCCGGCGGCTTGCGCATCGCCACCGACTATAGCGGCGCCTATCAGGTCGGCCGGCTGCCCGACGTCGTCACCATGAACCGGGCCCACAGCACGCACTACTCGCTATATCCCGACAAGCGCATTCCCCATGTGCTGCATGGCTGGGGCGAGGACGGCAAGCCGGCAGTGATTTCCGAGCGCGTCGGCGACACCTTCATCCGCAACGTCACCACCGACATCCGCCGTTACTTTGGCGACGACGCCGGCATCGACATGATCCGCGACGGCAACTCGATCTTCATCTTCGAGGTCGCGGGCCTCTGCATCGGCCATCTCGGCCATCTCCACCACAAGCTCGACGACAGCCATTTTGCCCAGATCGGACGGCTCGACATCGTCATGGTGCCGATCGACGGCACCTACACCATGTCGCTCGACGGCATCTCGGAGATCACGAAACGCCTGCGAGCCTCCGTCGTGCTGCCGATGCACCGCTTCGCCACGCCGCTCGACGACTTCATGCGACGGATCGGCCGCGACTTCGAGATCGACCGACGCCTCGAGCGCTCGCTCCGAATCTCGCGGGATTCGCTGCCGGGCACGCCGACGGTGATCATCCTCGACGGCGTGTGAGGCGCCGAAGCCGGAACGCATGAACCTCCTCCGACTTGGTTGCCTTGGGATCATCTTCGATCGGAGCAATCATGAGCAGAAGGTTCCTGGTGATCGGCTCGTTCGCGGCCATCTATCTGCTGTGGGGTTCCACCTATTTCGCCATCACGCTGGGCCTGCAATCGATTCCGCCATTTCTGCTGATGGCGCTTCGCTCGTTCTGCGGCGGCATCGTGTTGCTTGGCCTGATGGGCCGAGAGGTCGCGGGAACGTCCTTGCAGACATGGTTGCAGGCGTGCCTGTGCGGGCTGCTCTTCTTTGTCGGCTGCCATGGCGTGCTCGCCTTTGCGCAGCAATCGGTTCCTTCGGGCGTGGCAGCGATCGTGCTTGCCACGATCCCGTTCTGGCTCCTGCTGATCGATGTCTTGTTCCCGGGCGACCAGCGCCCGCGGCCGATTGCCTTGCTTGCACTCGTGCCCGGCTTCGTGGGCGTTGGGCTCGTGGCATGGCAGAACGTCGAGCGGGCCGGCATCAGCATCCTTCCCATCGTCTGGCTGCTCGCAGCAGCCCTGTCATGGTCGATCGGCACTGTCCTGTCCCGAGGCATGTCGAGCCAGACCTCTGCGATCCTGCTTTCGGGCATGCAGCTGTCGATCGGCGGCGCCGTGTTGTTTGCGATCAGCTGGCTGACGGGCGAGATCGAGACCTTCACGCCGCGCGACGTCTCGATGACGTCGCTTGCAGCGTTAGTTTGGCTGGTCATCTCCGGCAGCGTGATCGGATTTGTCGCCTACAACTGGCTGCTGGAGAACGTCTCGACCTCGCTGGTATCGACCTACACCTTCGTCAATCCTGTCATCGCCGTGCTGCTCGGCACCGTCGTACTCGGCGAGCCGTTTTCACCCATGATGCTGGTTGGCGCGAGCCTCGTCATTGTCTCCGTCATCGTCATTTGGCGGGCGGAACGTTCAGGCAGCCGCCGAACGAGCGACGAGAGCAAGCGGGCCATCAGGCAACTATCGCTGCGCAAGACCTGACGACCGCCTGCGGCAATTTTCTCCAAGTAGCCTGAGGTCCGATCGTGCTGATCTTGCGCGAAAGTGGAGATCGACATGAGCGACTTTGCGAAACTCTTGCATGCGAGCGGCCCCAACCCGGAATACGCCGCGGCGCTGCAGCTCTATGGCCAGTTCGTCGGTGATTGGGATGCCGAGATCACCGCGTATGAGCATGACGGCGCCACGCATCGCGCGGCCGGCGAGATCCATTTCGGCTGGGTGCTGGAGGGCCGTGCCGTCCAGGACGTCTGGATGATCCCTCGCCCCGCCGGCGCGCCACCGTTCCCGCTCGCCGGCAACTGGTACGGCACGACGTTGCGCGTGTACGATCCGACCATCGCTGCCTGGCGGATTTTTTGGCTCGATCCCGGCCGCAGCGTGTTCCGTCAGCAGATCGGCCGGCCGCGCGGCGCCGATATCGTGCAGGAAGGCACGACCGACAGCGGCGACCTGTCACGCTGGAGCTTTACCGAAATCACCGAAAATGCGTTCCACTGGCTCGGGGAGAGCAAGCCGGCCGCAGCGCGGGATTGGCGGCTGATGGTGGAGGTGAAGGCGCGGCGGCGCCAGGCTAAAGCACGATGAGTTTTGGTTGAATCAATGCAAGCCGAGGGGCACCTCTCCCGAAGGGAGAGGTGCCCAGGCGATCGACTGCACTCAATCTCGTCGGGCTTTGAGACCGCCTGGTGCGCTCTCGCCGAAGGGCGCGGTTGCGCAACACGCGCTGCCGCGCAGCGCCTCCTGATGTTAGTCTTGTCGGCAACGACAATCAGGGGAGCGAATGCCGATGGCCGCGAGCACCATGCCCGCCAATAGGAGCGGACTCTTTGCCGATCCGCGCGAGGACTGGCTCGCGTTGCACCAGGAGGAGATCATCGATCCCTTGCGGCCGATCGTCGATCCCCACCACCACCTCTGGGACCGCGGCGGACAGCGCTATCTGATCGAAGAGATGGCCGCCGACATCGCCTCCGGCCACAACGTCATTGCAACCGTCTATGTCGACTGCCGCTCGATGTACCGCGCGCACGGGCCAGAGGCGTTTCGCCCCGTCGGGGAGGTCGAGTTCGCCAATGGCGTCGCCGCGATGAGCGCGAGCGGTGGCTATGGCAGGGCTGCGATCTGTGCCGGCATCGTCAGCCACGTCAATCTCCTGCTCGGCGATGCGGCAAAGCCGGTGCTGGAAGCCGAGATCGCCGCCGGCAACGGCCGCTTTCGCGGCATCCGGCATTCCTCCGCCTGGGACGAGGACCAGGTGGTCGCGGGCATGTATGCGAACCGGCCGAAGGGGTTGCTGAAGGACGCGACCTTCCGCAAGGGCTTTGCCTGCCTCGCGCCGCTGGGCCTGAGCTTCGACGCCTGGCTGTTTCATCCGCAGATCGGCGAGTTGACCGAATTGGCGCGCGCCTTTCCGGACACCAAGATCGTGCTCGATCATTGCGGCGGACCGGCCGGCACCGGCCGGTTCGCGGGCCGGCGCGAGGAAGTGTTTCCGCTGTGGCGCACCGCGATCAAGGAGATCGCAAAATGCGAGAACGTCGTGGTCAAGCTCGGCGGACTTGCGATGTGCCTGCTCGGCTATGATTTCCATCTGCGCGAAAGACCGCCGTCGTCCGAGGAGCTTGCGGCAGCGTGGCGGCCCTATGTCGAAACCTGCATCGAGGCGTTCGGTGCGAAGCGCGCGATGTTCGAGAGCAATTTCCCGCCGGACAAGGGCCAGTGCAGCTACCAGGTAATCTTCAACGCCTTCAAGCGCATCGCCGCACCGCTGAGCGAAGCCGAGAAGACGGCTCTGTTCTCACAGACGGCAACCAATTTCTACCGGCTCGAACTGCCGTCATGACGTGAGAAGGGGCCGGGACGTCAGTCCCGACCCCTTCTCGACGCCATTCGCTGGGAAGCGCCTTGGTAGAACCTGGGGTTAGCCCGCACCCATGAGGGTTGCGGGACGACGCTCGCCGGGCGAGAGGAACATCCGCTTCAGCTTGTTGACGACACGGACCATGAAGCCGATCAGCGCCGGATTGGTCTTGCGGCAGAAGGCGATCTTCTTGACGTGGCCTTCGACGTGCCATTTGGCATGCGCACCGTCGTGGAAGAAGATCACGTCACCAACGCCGTAGCGCTTCGGCGGCATGCCTTCACTCTCGAGCACGATCGATCCTTCCAGGATCATGATGGTCTCGTCGAAATCGTAGTACCAGTTGAAGCGGCCTTCGGTGCAGGACCAGATGATGGTCGATGCGGTGCCGTCGGCGCTGGTCGACAGGATATGCGACCGCGACACCGGATTGCCTTCAATGATCCAGGACGGCTCGATCGGCCGCAGCTCCAGATCGACGGCACTACTTCCGGTTTCAATCAATGTGCGCGACATCGGCTTCCTCTGGGGATAAAATATGACTGGTTGGCCCAGGCCCCGGGCCGTTTCAAACAGTGCGTGTGACGCTAGTAGCCGTTTTTTAATTCTTCCTTACGCGGGCCCGGACAATCAGCCGCAAGTTGCATGAGCGGCGCGGCTAACGCGCCGATTTGCCTTCAGATTCGCGCGTTTGAACCCGGTTTTTGCAGGGTGCGACAAAATGCGCGGAATCAAATCAGGAAGGAGCCTGTCCGATGCCCCTCTCCCCCGAGGCCGTCAGCGCCAATAGCGAGGTTGCCGAGCAGCTCGCGGCCCTCGACGTCTCTCTTGAGGCCGACGATCCGCTGCCCGACTGGTTCTCCATCGACGGCATCGAGGCGCCTCGGCAGGTCGGCAGCGACGGCGCGGGCGGCGCGTTCGTGCTGCTGCCGTCAAACCATGTGCTCTATGCGTCGTCGGAGGGCCGCGCTGGCATTATCGCGGCGACATTCGAGGACTTCATCCAGATCGTCGTCGCCTGTCCCTATTGGCTCGACATCCTCAAATTCTCCGCCGGCGGCGACCTCGATCAGATGCGGCGCGCGGCGGTTGCGCTGGAGGCGACGCTCGACGACGAGGACGACGTCAACGAGCCCGCGACACGATCCGTGACGCGTTCGACCTTCCCGCCCTAGAGGATCCCGTTGGAGCGCTCTATGAAGCGGTCGCCGCGTCGGATGCCATCGTGCGCGCGACCGACGGCAGTCCGTTCACCACGCTGTTCAACCGCTTCACGATCGATCGCAATCCGATGCTGCGCAACGCGGCGGCGTGAGGCTAGAGCATGATCCGGACTTGGAGCGCCGCGTTGGCGCAAAGTGTGAAGCGATTTTCCCTCGCGACAGACGCGGAACGCCTTTGCGCGGAGATCATGCTCAAACAATAACCTAAGGCGCGCTGACGATTGATCCCAAATCTCATCGCGCCTTAGCCGACTATTTCGCCCACTCGCCCTTGCGGAACACCGGCTCCTTGCTGCCGTCGGCCAGAATGCCGTCGATGTCGGTCTCGGCCGAGCCGATCATCCAGTCGATGTGGATCAGGCTCTGGTTGCCGCCCTGCGCCGCGATTTGCTGCGGCGTCAGCTTGGCGCCATTGATGAAGCACTTCGAATAGCACTGGCCGAGCGCGATGTGCGAGGCCGCGTTCTCGTCGAACAGCGTGTTGAAGAACAACAGTCCGCTCTGCGAGATCGGCGAGGAGTGCGGCACCAGCGCCACCTCGCCAAGCCGCCGTGCGCCTTCGTCAGTGTCGAGCACCTTGTTCAGCACCTCCTCGCCGCGCGAGGCCCTGGCGTCGACGATCTTGCCGTCCTCGAAGCGCACGGCGATGTTGTCGATCAGGGTGCCCTGATAAGACAGCGGCTTCGAGCTGACGACGTGGCCGTAGACGCGCCGGCAATGCGGCGTAGTGAAGACTTCCTCGGTCGGGATGTTGGCGTTGCAGCTGATGCCGTTCTTGGAGAGCGAGGCACCGCCTTCCCATTCATGACCATCAGCAAGGCCGATGGTCAGATCGATGCCCGGACCCGAGTATTGCAGCGCGCGGAAACGCTTGCCGTTCAGCCAGCTCGTGCGCTCGCGCAGCGCCGCATTGTGCTGCGCCCAATTCGCCATCGCGTCCTCGCGATCGACGCGGGACGCGGCAAAAATCGCATCCGCGAGCTTGCCGATCGCGATCTCCTCGGGATCGTCGGGAAACACCTGCTTCGCCCAGGACGCGCTCGGATAGGCGATGATGTTCCAGTTGGTGTCGAAATTGACGATTTTTTCCAGCGCAGGCTGGTAGGCCATGGAATTGGCCTTGCTGGCGCGCGCCACCTTGGCGGGATCCTCGCTCGACAGCAGCATCGGATTATCGCCGACGATGGCCAGCCGCGCGGTATTCTCCGAGAACGCCTTCGCCATGCCCTCGTAGAGCCAGCCGGCAGCGCGATCAAAACTGTCGTCGTGACCGTGGCGATAGCGCGCCAGCGTCATCTCCTCATCGGAGAGGATCGGCGTGACGATGCCCGCGCCGGCCTTGTAGGCATGCACGGCGATCCGCCGTACCAGGGGCAACGCGATCGCCGGTGCGGTCAGCAGCAGATCCTGGCCCGGCCGCAAGCCCAGGCCCACCTTCACCGCCACCTCGGCCAGCCGGTCGAGTTTTGCGGGATCGATGGGAGTGGAGGTGATGCGTTGATCGGTCATGCCGGGCCCTCTGCCGAAATCTCTGTTCCATCTAAGTCTAGCATCGCATGGCGCAAGTGCGCGAGCCAATTGCGCGCGTCGAGCCAAGATACGCAATTTCACGCATCTTGGTTTTCAACACGTTGCCGCCGCGGCGGCCCGATTGAGCAACGCCAAGGTCATATTTCGGTGAGATGGGCGCCGCGATGGTGGCGGGGCTGCTCAGCGCAGTCGCGGCGAGCCGTCATCCTGTCGAAACTTTAATCCATCGCCACCGGCAGGTTGCTTTATCTCTGCCGCGAGGCGTCGATCGCCTTGCATGACGAGGAGGCCTGATGTTGAAATCGTTTCGTTCCGTTGCCGGAGTCGTACTGCTTGCAAGTCTAGCAGCGGGCGCGCTGTCGCCAGCATCCGCCGCGCCGATCGGCCATCCGCTCGCAGTCGCGCCATCGCAGTCGGCAAGAGTCGAGCAGGTCCGCTGGTACGGACACCGCGGCTGGGGCGGCGGCGCATTCGTGGGCGGTCTCGCCGCCGGCGCACTGATCGGCGGTGCGCTCGCTGCACCTTATTACTATGGTCCAGGCTATCCGCCTCCGCCGCCCGCCTACTATGCAGCATCGCCTGCCGACGATGCGGTCGCCTATTGCATGCAGCGCTACCGGTCCTACGATCCGAACAGCGGCACCCTCCTTGGCAATGACGGCCGGCGGCATCCGTGTCCGTGATGACCTTGCCATAACCGCCGGGGTGGCACGGCAATTGCGCCTATGCCCGCCCTCGGCAAGTCCTGAATACCCCTCCCTCGGTTCCATCGCCCGCGCCAATCAGTCACATGGCTGGCATCCCTCCAGGTCAGAGCAACCGCCGCGATTGCGATGAACCGCGGATGCGCCTCGATGGACTCATAGAATCCAGACCCAATTCATATTGCCGTTTCAGGATGCTTGATTTTGTCGTGAGGCCAGAGTCGTCGCAGTGCAATTTCTGTTTAGCGATCACCTACTTGACACCGACAGACGGGAGCTGAGCCGCGATCGGGTTCCCGTCGCGGTCGAGCCCCAGGTCTTCGATCTCGTCGTTCACCTGATGCGGAATCGCGACCGCGTGGTGACCAAGGACGAGTTGATCGACAAGATCTGGCTCGGACGCTCGGTCTCGGAATCGACCCTGACCAGCCGGATCAACGCGGCACGCAAGGCGATCGGTGATTCCGGCGCGAGCCAGGCGCTCATCCGCACCGTGGCGCGCAAAGGCTTTCGCTTCGTCGGCGACGTCGAGATGCGGAACGGCCATGCCAGCCCTGCCGAACCCGCCGGCCAGGCCAGGGAGGCCCCGGCCGCGCTGCCGCTGCCCGATCGCCCTGCAATCGCCGTGCTGCCCTTCACCAATATGAGCGGCGACCGCGAGCAGGACTACTTTTCCGACGGCATCAGCGAGGACATCATCACTGCGCTGTCGAAGCTGCGCTGGTTCTTCGTCATCGCGCGCAACTCCTCCTTCGTCTACAAGGGCCGCGCCGTGCATATCGGCGAGATCGCCCGCGAGCTTGGCGTGCGCTACGTCGTCGAGGGCAGCGTCAGGCGGAGCGGCGACCGGGTACGCATCTCCGCGCAGCTCAACGACGCCACGACCGGCAGCCATCTCTGGGCCGAGCGCTACGACCGCAGCATCGCCGACGTCTTCGCCGTGCAGGACGAGATCACCGACGCCATCGTTGCCGCGATCGAGCCGCAGCTCTACGCCGCCGAAAGCTTTCGCGCCCAGCAGAAGCCGCCGGGAAGCCTGGATGCCTGGGATCTGGTGATGCGCGCGCTGTCGCATTACTGGCGGATCACGCGGGACGACAATGTCGCAGCCCAACGGCTGCTCGATAAGGCGATCGCGATCGATCCGGCCTACGGCAAGGCGCTCGGCCTGCTCGCGACCAGCCATATGTTCGGCGCGCATATGGGCTGGGCCGACATGGCCGCCACGCTCCCGATCGCGGAACGCGCCGCCATCGCCGCGGTCGAGGCCGACCGCGACGACGCCTGGGCCCATCACGGGCTCGGCTACACCTATCTGTTCCGGCGGCGCTTCGACGACGCCATTGCCGCATTCGAGCTGGCGCTGCGGCTCAATCCCAATTTTGCCATGACGCATGCCTTCTACGGCGTAACGCTGTGCTATGCGGGCCGCTGGGAGGACGGCGAAGCGGCCGCGCGCCGCGCGCTGCGGCTCAGTCCGCGCGATCCCTTCTCGGCGATCTATTGCGGGGTCGCCGCCTATGCTCAGTTCATCGGCCATCGCTACGAGGACGCGATCCAGTTCGCGCGCGAGTCGCTCAGGCAGCGCAGCGACTTCGTCGGCGCGCATCGCGCGCTGACGGCCGCCGCCGGCATGCTCGGCAATCGCGAGCTTGCGGCCTCCGCACTCGAGGGCCTGCGTCGCGCCCAGCCCAATGTGTCGCTCGCCTGGATCACCAGCGAGCTGCCGATGCAGCGCGCCGAGGATCGGGAGCATTATCTCGAAGGCCTGCGGCGGGCGGGATTGAGGTAGACGTCGGGGCCGCATTGACGGTGCACCCTCTCCCCTTGCGGGAGAGGGTGACAGCGTTGTGGTTGGCCTTCCCTGCCGTCTTGGCTACTCCTTCATCATCTCGCCGCTACCGCCGAACTCGGCCGGAAAATCCTTCAGCTTGGGCAGGCCATCGCGCATTGGCAGCACGGTGTCCGCATAGTTGACGTGGACGGCGGGCGTGAACGCCAGCGTCGGGATGGCGGCGGTGAAGACGTCGATCAGGCCGAGCGGCGGATGGCTGGTCATGAGATGGCCGCCGCACGTGCGGCAATATTTACGCTGGCTGAGCGGCGTCTTGGCGTAGGTCGCAACGTGATCGGCACCTTCAGTGATGCGTACGGCCTCCGGCTTCCACAGGCTGAACGCATTGACGGGCCCGCCCGACCACGAGCGGCAGGAGCGGCAATGGCAGTAGCCCATCGCCTCCGGCGGGCCCGTCACTTCGATTGCGACCGCGCCGCAGAAGCAGTTTCCGACGTGTTTCATTGAAAGCTCTCCTTGGATGACGATGAATATCTGGTTGAGGCGGAGATCAAACCGACCGGCGCCAGGGAATAAGCATCGATACGCGCTGTTTGTATTGCCGGTACTCGTCGCCAAACAGCGCGACGAGGTCGCGCTCCTCGAGCGTGATGCCGAGCAGGATGTAGAGCGTGATCACGGATGCAAACAGCAGGTGGCCCGCAGTCATGGTCGGCGCGGCCCAGACTGCGATGATGAAGCCGAGATAGAGCGGATGCCGGACGAATTTGTAGAACAGCGGCGTCCTGAAACGCGGCGGCGACGGCTGCTTATCGACCAGTTGCTGGGTGACCTGCTGCAAACCGAACAACTCGAAGTGATTGATCAGGAAGGTCGAGGTGAAGACCAGCACCCAGCCGGCGAAGGATAACGTGACGATCGTCACGACGACATCGGCGTCCTGGACGTCCCATATGATCGCCGGCAGCGGCCGCCACTGCCAGAACAGGAGCAGCAGCGACAGGCTGGCCAGCAACACATAGGTGCTGCGCTCGATGGGCTTTGGCACAAACTGCGTCCACCACGCCTTGAACTGCTGCCGTGCCATCACGCTGTGTTGAACGGCAAACAACGCCATCAGGAGCAGATTGATGGTGACGGCTTCGAACGCCGAAGAAACGGTTCCGGTGTCGATGCTTTTCGGCACCACCAGGCCCATCACGAAGCCGATGGCGTAGAGGATGGTCACGAGAAATACGAGATAGGCCGCAATTCCGTACAGAAAGGCGATAAACCTGAGGACTTTGGAGCCCGCGACATCCGGGCTGATATGCACGTCGGAATGAACTTGGCTCATATGTAGCTCCGTTGTGCCGGGATTCGGCAATTCATAGGTCGCTGCACCGTGCCGTATTGGACGTGCCAGGACTTTTGCGGACGATTGATTTTCGCCTGAGACGACGCTGATTTTTGCTTGAGATGCCGAGACGTGCGATTTCGCTTTGAAAACTATGTGCTCGATAGCGAGCTGCATGAACTGACGCGTGATGCCGCGGCTGTTCCATTGCAGCCGCAGGTGTTCGATCTGTTGCGCTATCTTGTGGAGCAACGCACGCGTGTGGTCACCAAGGACGACCTGATCAGCCAGGTCTGGGACAACCGCATCGTTTCGGACTCTGCGCTGAATAGCCGCATCAATGCGGCACGAAAGGCGCTCGGCGATGACGGCGCGACGCAGCGGCTGATCAAAACCATCCCGCGCAAGGGCTTTCGCTTCGTGGGCGACGTCGTGGAGCAAACGCTGGTGCCGCCCGCGGCCGGGACGAAGGCGCCACGGAACGCGCCCGAGCGCCCGGCGATCGCGGTGCTGGCGTTCGAGAACATGAGCGACGATCCCGAGCAGGAGTATTTCTGCGACGGGATCGCCGAGGACATCCTCACGGCGCTGTCGAAAGTGCGCTGGTTCCTGGTCATCGCTCGCAACTCGTCCTTCACCTACAAGGGACGCGCCGTCCATATCAGGGAGATCGCTGACGAGCTCGGGGTCGGCTATGTCGTCGAAGGCAGCGTGCGAAAGGCCGGCGGCCGCGTGCGGATCACTGCGCAGCTCAACGACGCCGTCACCGGCAGCCACATCTGGGCCGAGCACTACGATCGCGAGCTCGGCGACGTCTTCGCCGTTCAGGACGAGATCACCAACGCGATCGTCGCGGCGATCGAGCCGCAGATCTATGCTGCGGAGAATTTTCACGCCCACCGCAAGCAGCCGGCGAGCCTGGACGCCTGGGACCTCGTGATGCGAGGCCTGTCGCACTACTGGCGCGTGACGCGGCAGGATCATCTGATGGCGCAGGCGCTGCTCGCGCAGGCGATCGCCATCGATCCCGACTACGGCCAGGCCCAGTCGGTTCTGGCGGCAAGCCACATGTTCGGCGTCCATCTCGGCTGGGCGGAGCTTGCGAGCGCGGCACCGGTTGCGGAGGCCGCCGCGCTCGCGGCGGTCAAGTGCGACCACGAGGATGCCTGGGCCCATACCGCGCTCGGCAGCGTCTATTTCTCGACGCGCCGACTCGACGACGCGCTGTCGGAGTTCGAGCAGGCGCTCAGGCTCAACCCGAATTTCTCGCTGGCGCAGGGCTATTACGCGCTGGCGCTATCCTACGCCGGCCGCTCCAGCTGCTCGTTCGAGGCGGCGCAAAAAGTCATCCGCCTCAGCCCGCGCGATCCGTCGCTCGCGATCTACTACGGCATCGCCGGCTATGCGCGCTTCACCGAGCGGCGCTATGCCGAGGCGATCGCACTCTCACGGGAGGCGATCCGCCACCGTGGCGATCTCACCGGGGCCTATCGCGTGCTCGCGGTCTCGGCCGGAATGAGCGGCGATCAGGAGCTCGCCGCGACCGCCTTGCAGGAACTGCGCCGAACCCAGCCCAACATCTCACTCGCCTGGATCACGACGCAACTGCCCTGGCGGAGCGAAGCGGATCGCGAGCACTATCTGGAGGGATTTCGAAGGGCGGGGTTGAGGTAATGCGCCGATACAGGTCCGTCCGTCATTCCGGGCGACGCGCCAGCGGCGAGCCCGGAACCATCCCGGAATGACGATCGTTTGCATCAGGAATGACATGTTCGCGGAAATTGAGCTGTATCAATGGCACTTGCCGCCGATTGCTCATACTGCTGGCGAACTGGAATTTCACGCATGCAAGTTCGTAATTCAGCCGAGGGCTATGGCGCCGTCGCGATAGCCCTGCATTGGGCGGTCGTCGCGCTGGTATTCTGCGCCTGGCTGCTGGGAGAGTTCGGCGATGCGCTGCCGCGCGGACCGCAGCGCGAAGCCGGCGAGAACATCCACATCTTCCTCGGGCTTTCGGTCTTGCTGCTGGTCGCCGTACGACTCTGCTGGCGCCTCACCGACGCGCCGCCGGCACCGGATGCCGTGATTGGCCGCTGGAGCGAGCACGCCGCGCGCGCGATGCATTATATGATGTATGCGCTGCTGGTCGCCGCGCCGGTCGCCGGCATTTTGGTGCAATTCGCCCGCGGTCAGGCCTTGCCGGTGTTCGGTCTCATCGAGATCGCCTCACCCTGGACGGCCGACCGTGCCTTCGCTCGTGACGTCAGAGAAGTGCACGAGGCGCTCGCCAACGCACTCCTGATCCTGGTCGGCCTGCATGCCGCAGCTGCGCTTGTGCATCATTACGTGCTGCACGACCGCACCCTTAAGCGCATGCTGCCGGGGGCGCGGCGCTAGCTGTGTCCTCAGACGCTCGATGCAAACGCGTCGAGCACCTTGTTGAACGCCTCCGCCTTCTCCCATTGCGGCGCATGGCCGGCGCCGTCGATCACCTGCACTTCGCCGCGCCACAACGTTGGCGCGGGCAGTCGCTGGAGATAGCCGAGATCGACGATCTGCTCGTCACGGCCGTGGACGATCGCAAGCGGAATCTTGAGATTGCGGACGATCTCGGCCTCATCGGAGATGCGGCCGGCCTGGACGTTGACGCCGAGATAGCCCCGTGCGTTGCCGTCCGTGCCGCGGAAGTCCGCGACGACGAAATCGGGGATCGGCGCATAGCCCGGCGCGAAGGCCGATTTCGTCCACTCCTCGATCTCGGCCTCGCTCGGCTTCGGCGTGAACACCGTGGCGGACAGGCCCTTGAAGCCGGAAAAGCCGTCCGGCGCCCTGCCGATCGGCGGCGTGCCGAAGATCATCAGGCCGGCGGCCGTGGGCAGCGCGCCGGCCGCATTGATCACAGCGTGGCCGCCTAGGCTCCAACCGACCACCACGGCGTTTTTCAGATCGAGCTCACGGGCGATCGCCGCGATGACGGCTGCATAACCCGCGCCCGAATAGTCGGCTTCCGGATTGGGCGGCGGCGACGAGGCGCCGTGGCCCGGCAGGTCGATCGCGATCACGCGGAATCTTGTTCCCAGCGGTCCCTGCAATTGCTTCTGCCAGATCCGGGACGAGGATGAGTTCCCGTGGATCAAGAGGATCGGGCGGCCAGTGCCTGCGCTCTCAAAGCCTGCAATTTTTTGGGCGCCGATCTGCAAGCTCAGCGGGCGCAAGGCGGGCCCTGGAAACGGTTGATCACTCATTATGGTGCCGATCTGATCGTTGAAGCCGCGGATTTCGATCCTGACCAGTCTTGCACCCCCTGCCGGCCAGCGCCATCCCCTGCGAACCGGCAGCCCACTACGGCGATTGAATATATGATGATCATCATTTAAAATCCCCTCCAGCCAGACCATGGGAGAGATGTCGATGCCGGGTACGGAATGGCGGAAGACCGCCTGCAATCTCTGTTACGTCAATTGCGGGCTGGAGGTGCGGGTCGACAATGACCGCATCACCAAGGTGCGCGGCGACCGCGAGCATCCGAAATCGCAGGGCTACCTCTGCAACAAGGCCGCACGCATCCCCTTCTATGCCCATCACCGTGACCGCTTGACCACGCCGCTGCGCCGACGCGCCGACGGCGGGTTCGACGCGATCGACTGGGACACCGCGATCGCGGAGATCGCGGGCCGGTTGCGCACGCTGGTCGAGCATCATGGCGGCAAGAGCCTTGCGCTTTATGGCGGCGGTGGCCAGGGCAATCATGCCGGTGGCGCCTATGCCAATGCGCTGCTGCGCGCGCTGGGCTCGCGCCACGTCTTCAATGCGCTGGCGCAGGAGAAGACCGGCGACTTCTGGGTCAACGGCCACATGTTCGGCAGCCAGACCTGCCACACCGCGGAGGACGTCCATCACTGCGATCTCCTGTTCGTGATCGGCGCCAATCCCTGGATCGCGCACGGCTTCCCGAACGCACGCGACCATCTCAACCAGATCAGGAAAGATCCAAACCGCAGGATGATCGTCGTCGATCCGCGCCGCTCGGAGAGCGCCGAGATGGCGGACCTGCATCTCGCCGTCCGACCCGGGGCCGATGCCTTCCTGCTCGGGGCCATTCTCACAACACTGGTGCGCCGCGACGCGGTCGACCACGCCTTCATCGCGCAGCACACGACGGGCTATGACGAGGTGCGGGAGGCGCTCCTGAGCATTCGCGTCGATGAATGGGCCGAGGCCGCCGACATCCCGATTGCGCAGATCGAGCAATGCGTCGACATGATCGTGGCGGCAAAAGCGATGACCGTGCGGGTCGAACTCGGCATCCAGCAGGGCGTTAACTCGACGCTCAACTCCTATCTCGAAAAGCTCCTGATCATGCTGACCGGCAGCTTTGGCCGGAAAGGCACCAACCAGCTCCACAGCTGGCTGCAACCCTTATGGGGCAATTCGCCGAACCAGCGATTTGCGGCCGTCGATACCGAGGTGATCGCCGGACTGCTGCCGCCGAACCTGTTCTGCGAGGCCGTGCTGACGGATCATCCCCAACGATTGCGCGGGGTTTGGGTGGACTCATCTAATCCCGCCAACACGGCCGCCAACACCGCCGAGGTCGAAAAGGCGCTGCGCGCGCTCGACCTCGTCGTCGTGGTCGACGTTGCCATGACCGAGACGGCGCAGCTCGCGCATTACGTGCTGCCGGCCTCCTCGCAATACGAGAAGACCGAGTTCACGCTGTTCAACATGGAATTTCCCAAAAACTTCTTCCATGTCCGGGCCGGCGTGGTCGCACCGCTGCCGGGGACGCTACCAGAGCCGGAGATCTACACCCGCCTGACCCGCGCGCTTGGGCTATTGCCCGGCGACAACGCGCTGGCGCCGCTGCGTGAGGCCGCGCTGCAATCGCGCGGCGCTTTTGCCGCGGAATTCCGCGCCTTCATGGGCGCCAATCCGCAGCTCGCTGCGCTCGGCGCGCTGGTGCTCTACCATACGCTGGGAGCGACCCTGCCGGACGAAACCGCAGCGGCGGCGCCGCTCTGGATGGCCGCGCTCGCCTGCGCCAAGCGTTCACCGCAGGCGGTACGGCGCGCGCTGAAGGCAGGCGCCGAGGTGCCGGATGTGTCGCTCGGCGATGCTCTGTTCGACGCCGTGGTCGGCGCACGCAACGGCACGGCCTTCACCGAGCATGATTATGACGAGGTGTGGACGCTGCTCGCCCATCCCGACCGCAAGGTGCGGCTCGCGATCACGCCGCTGCTGACCTGGCTGGGAGCGCTCGATCCGACCGCCGCGCGGCCGGGCAATGACTATCCCTTCGTGCTCGCGGCTGGCCAGCGCCGCATGTTCAACGCCAACCAGATCTTTCGCGATCCGGCCTGGCGGCGCGACGACCCCGATGGCGCGCTGCTCATCAACACGCACGATCTTGCTTCCCTCGGCGCCGACGACGGCGACTGGATCGCGGTTCGATCACCCGTAGGGCGCATCGTCGCGCGCGCCAGGCGCGATGACTCCATGCGCGATGGCCAGCTCGCGCTGCCGCACGGCTACGGCCAGGCCCACCCGACCGCAGGCGGAGAACGCCTTAGCAACGGCCCGCGGATCAACGCGCTGACCGAAAGCGGCAACCGCGACCCCATCGCCGGCACCCCCTATCACAAGCACGTCGCCGTGCGGCTCGAGCGCCTACCGGCGACGGAAGCCGCGATATATGAGGAGCAGTCGCGGCGGATACATCAGGCAACGGCTTAAACCGTATCGCAGGGCGAACCGGGCCCTTGCGAGTCGGAATTCGCAATTCGGCGGACGGCTATGATTTGCTCGCTGATGACGTTTTCCTGCGAAGATGCACGACGACGTCGAGCCGCACGATGTCGTGCCCCGGCAGAGCCTCTGGCACTTTGGTGAAGCTCAGCCCCTCGGAGACGTCAACCAGAATGTCCTCGCCTTCGAGGTAGAAGTGCGGATGCACGCTGGTGTCGGTATCGAAGAACGACTTCAGGCCATCGGCCGCGATCCGGCGCAACAGGCCCGCTTCCGTGAACTGGTTCAGCGTGTTGTAGACGGTTGCCAGCGACAGCCGAGCGTTCGCCGCGACCGCCTCCTCGAACAGCATCTCTGCGGTGACATGTCGGTGACCGTTCAGGAACAGAAGCTGCCCCAGATCCACGCGCTGGCGCGTCGGTCTCAATCCGGCATCGCGCAGCAATTGCACGCAGCGGGCAAACCCGGCATCGCGCGCATCGCAGTCCGTCTCAAGCTCAGCTTCGATGGCTTCGCCCGTGAAGGCGTTCGCCGGGAGAGTATCCATGTTGCAATCGGACCGCAGAAAGGGCTGTCCCGCTTTGATCCGGATCAAATTCGCGGCAGCACACGGGCAGCAGCCGCTACTTTCCCTTCACTTGCGTGGCTTCGGCGGCGAGGCTGCGGCCCATTCCTCGTCGGCGCGGGGACCGTTGACGTCGCCGGTCAGGCCAACGAGTTGGCCGGGCAGGACGTCGAGAGTCTGCTGCCAGGTCTGGGTCTGGCACAGGAACCTGATCAGGCACCCCTTGAGCTTCAGCTTGTCGGCCGCCTCGCGCCACAGCGAGATGGGATACCGCTTGCCGTCCTCGGCATTGTAGATCTCGCCCGCAAAGCGGCCTTCCGGTGTCGCCTCGAGGCCCATGATGAGCTGGTGGCCGAGCAGCGCGCGGGCGCGCTTGTCGGGATCGGGATTTTCACTGTCGCGCAGCGGCTGGCCGCGCGCATCTTGCGGGGTCCTCATCCAGACGATGAAGCCGCAGATGCGGTCGCGCCCCAAACCGCAGCGCTCGAGCCGGATGCGGGCGCGGCCGTCCTCGGTGAGCCAGGTGCCGGCGGGATCGCTGGGGCCCACCGCCCCGGCGCGGCCGTCGAAGATCATCAGCGCGACGGTGATCGCGATGCGGACGACGATGCGAAGAAGGATGCTCATCTCTCGGCCTCTCTCTTCAGTTCAGTTGCGCCATGAAGGCGTCGGCACCCTTGTCGATGCCGGCCGTGGCGGCGGCGAGCGAGCCGACGCTCGCCTTGATGTCGAAGGCGGCGGGATATTGTTTGGTGACGTAGGCGCTGAGCAGGCGCGAGGTCGAGGCGTCGAAGATCTCGACGCCGTAGATGACCGATCCGGTCAGCGTGCCCTCGCCGTCGCGCGCGGCCTGCACGCCGTTATAGACGGCGCCCGCGACATCGAAGCGCGACAGCGTGCCGAGCACCGGCGTGTTGGTGACTGCGCCAGTCAAGGTGAGCCGAACCCGCAGCGTGTTCGGCCCGCGTGCATTCACCAGCGCAAAGCGGCTGCGCAGTTTGTCGGCGAAGCGGTTCTGCATGTGGGCGGCAAGCGTCGTCTTGTCCTTGTCGGACATATCGCCGAACTGATGATCTCTACCGCGATAGATCACGACCGGATCGAGGATGACCTTGTCGTACGCGCGCCAGTCGACCTGCGTGGAGTAGCGATAGGGCACGCGGCCGGAGGTGTCCGACTTGTCCGGCGCCATGTAGGCCGACGACGCCATCTCCGAATGGGGCACCGGCGTCACGCTGGCGCAGCCTACCACGGATGCGCACAGCGCAAGCGTTCCCAGACCGCGCATGGCGATCGAGCGATCCATTCCATACTCCTCTTGAGGCGCAACGAGAGGCCGCGGCGACCGCAGCCGCGTACGGGACAAGAACGCGGCTGCGGTGCTCACAATTACCGGCCCAAGGCCTCTTCCGGGGCCATGATCCGAAGCCTTGGGCCGGGCCTCAGTGTCGCCATCTATAAAACCGACTAGACGGTTTGTAAAGTATCAAAATGCGATGGACACGTTTGGCCGCGGCCAGCGCCAGCCGCAGTCTCCGGACGATGCTTCCCATCGCCGGGCGAACCATGAAGGGCCGGCTCTTGCAGCTCGGCCTTCATCCTTCGAGACGCCTGCTCCGCAAGCTCCTCAGGATGAGGGGTTGGAGCGTGCCTGGCGCGGCTGATGCCGCAACGGATTCGTGGCTGCTGGTCAGGCGCGCTTGCGCGCGGTCGCGCTCTTGGCGGGTGTCGTTGCGCCTGCCTTCACAGCGCGTGGCTTGGCAGGCTTTTCCAGCGCGCTCCATTGGCTGTCGTCGAGCAGCCGCGCGAACAGGCGCTGATGCTCCTCCTTGCTGAGCGGCGACATGCCGAACAGGCCGCTGAGCAGCAGTCCGCGTGCAGCGGCCCAGCGCAGCAATGCAAGATCCGGGTCCGCGGCCTCAGCCTTGATCGCCGCGACCCTCTTCATCTCACGATCGCGCGGCAGTGACATCAGGCCGGGGTTTTCGACCATGGCCGCGACCAGCGCCAGCGCCGCCGAATTCGGCGACGCGGCCGCTTCGCGGACTGTCGCGAGCTGGGTTGCGAGCGCGGGGTTCGCGGAGGTGGCGCTCACCTTCGCCATATAGCGGTTCGAAAATTCCTCGAAATGCGCCATCTGCCGCTCGAGCAGCGCCTTGAGCACGGCTTCCTTGGTGCGGAACTGGTGCATCACGCCGCCCTTGCTCAGGCCGCTCTCGCGCGCGATGGCGTCGAGCGTCAGCCGGCCGGGTCCGTCGCGCGCAATGATGGCAATCGCCGCTTCAAGCGCAGCGTTGCGAGATCGTTCCGAGCGGGTAGCGTTGTCCATGGCGGACTTGTCACCGTGACAGGGAGATGAATCAAGTGAAAACAGGATCGCGCTGCATTTTTTGTGCGGCGGGATGCCGACTGCGCCGGGCGGCCCGCTCGCCGCCCGACCCGGACGGAACGCGCAGGCCGTATGACGCGATCAGTCGCGCGGGCGCCGTGCCTCGCGATGGTGGGCGTTCTTCACCTTGGCGACCGCATGCAGCATGGTCTTGAAGTCCTTGATCGCCTTGTCGCGCTTGAGCGTCCCGTCGACGTCCGCTTCCAGATGCTCGATCACCGCGAGCAACGCATCGGCGATCTGGCCGATCTGCTTGCCGTAGCTGCCGACATCCGACAGCACGTCCCTCTCGACCTCCGGCGCCGAGGATTGCCCGACCGTGATGTTGACGAGCCCGAACTGGCCGCCAGTGGGACTGAAGAACGACGGATAAATCGACTGCACGACATCCCCCGACAGGGGCAGCTTGAACACTGGCATGGGATTTCCCCTCGCTGACGCTCGACCGGCAGCGAGAGACTAGCACGCGAATTCATGATCGGGCATTTGATGAACCGCGGCTTCTGCCATCGCTCAGGTCGATGCCGAATGTCTTGCGCAAGCCGATCTGCCCGGACGGCGTGATGCGCACGATCCGCGTGTCGCGATCGCGCCTCAGCCAACCGAGCTCCAGGCAGCATCGTTGAATTTCCGCGCCGACGTGACCGGCGACATGATAGCGGCGCTCGCTCCAGTCCAGGCACGGGCGGCAGAAAACTCGCCTGCTCCGGGACGTCGGCGTCAGCTCGGCACCGAACAGGGAGAGGAAGCGTGTACCGGAAGCGGTCACCTCGCCGCCGTCGTCCGTGAGGACAAGGTGCCCTTTGGCAACGAGGGCATCGGCGATGGCAACCCCCAGATGACCGGCCAGATGATCGTAGCAGGTGCGCGCGAAACGGAGCTGGTCATCGCCGATCGAGCGCGGCTGGTGACGCGACGGAACCTCGATCGCGGCGACCGCCTTGATGCTTTCCAGCATCCTGGCCACCAGAGGCGACGCGATGCGGTAGTAGCGGTTGCGGCGCTTCTGGGTCACGCTAAGCAACCTCGCACCGACCAGCTTGCCGAGATGTCCGCTGGCGGTGGACTTTGATACTCGCGCCCGCGCAGCGAGCTCGCTTGCGGTCAGCGCCTGTCCGCCCATGAGCGCGGCCAGCATGGTGGCACGGGCGGTGTCGCCAACCAGCGCCGCCACTTCGACCATGTTTGCCGCCGCGACCATGGCTGATCCTATCGCGACGGCGCCGGCGCAACAACGGTGACAATTCGGCAACCGCCGAACCATCGATGGGCGGCATGCAGTAGCTTGTGGCGCCAGCAGAGCCCGGAGAAAGCAACATGAAACGAATCCGCGTGGAGCCGATTTCGACCTATCTGGAACGTCGCCGCAAAGGCCCGATCTATCCGGCGGTCGTCGCCAACGGCCTGGTCTATCTGTCCGGACTGCCGCCATTTGATCCCGAAACAGGCGAGATCAGGCCGCTGCCATTCGAGCGGCAGGCCGAAATCGTGCTCGATCAGATGAAGCACTGCCTGGAAACGGCAGGATCCTCGCTGACACGGGTCATCAAGTGCAATGTCTATTGCACGCCCACCCCCTCGCACTTCGCCGCGTTCAACGAGATATACGCCCGCTACTTCGAGGATGAATCCCCCGCCCGCATCTTCGTGCATGTCCCGTCGTGGCCCGGGCCATTCGACGTGGAGGTTGATTGCGTCGCTTTGGCAGGTCCCGGGGGATGAGACAGGCCCGCCTTCGGATCGGCCCGAATCAGCGCTAATGCATTCACCTCATCGACTTCGCTTAACTGAGGTGACATGACCGGCCCCGAACTGAAGCAATTGCGCGCCGACCTGTCCGAGGCGCTCGGCCGGGAGCTCACGGTCGCGGACATGGCGAAGCTGTGCGGCCTGCCGGCTGTGAGCGGGACAGTGACGATCCGGCGTTGGGAGGTGCGCGGGCCGAGCGCGTCGGCGGCCAAGGTGCTCCGCGTGCTCGCAATGGCAAGCGAGCGCTATCCGATCCTGGAGAAGTTCGACATCTTCGATCGTCACACCATCGCCGAGAAGGACCGGCCCGCGCAGCGCGAAAAGTTTCGCGAGCAGATGCGCGAGGAGGTGCGCAGGCGCCTGGCTTGACGGAGAGCGGCCGATCGTCTCCGCAAACCCAGCCGCGTTAAGCCTTTCTTCACCCTTTCTTAAGCCGTCGTTAAGCACGAAAAGCATTTGCCGGCCAATACGTCGGGTTGGCGGCCGCTGTGCCGCGCATGTGACAGCATTTTCATCAAAAGCCCGCTATCCGCGAAAGCAACGACGGCGCGAGATGCGCGCCTGCCGGGAATGATGCGTTGGAGTAAGAAGACGATGAAGAAGATTCTGTTCGCGACCGTTGCGCTGCTCTCGTTAAGCGCCGCCGCGCCCGCCGTCGGTGCCGATCTCGGCGCCCGCCCCTACTACAGCAAGACGCCTGCGCCGGCTTATGTCGCGCCGATCTACAACTGGACCGGCTTCTATCTCGGTGCGCATCTCGGCGGCGCGTTCTCGAGCGACAACAATTTCAACGGTCTCTCCACCGGCAACAACGGCAACGGCCGCTTCCTCGGTGGTCTGCAGGTCGGTGCGGACTGGCAATTCCACCCGAACTTCGTGGTCGGTGTCGAAGGCCAGTACTCCTGGCTCTCCGGCAGCGTCGGCGCGGTGTTCCCGAGCGGCTACGCCTACACCAACGATCAGCGCGGGCTCGGCTCGATCACCGGTCGCGTCGGTTACACCTGGGGCCCGGGTCTGGTCTACGTGAAGGGCGGCTACGCCTATTCGGACAACAACGAGCATGTGACGCTTGGCGGCGCGCCGGTCGGATTTGCGATCTCTGGCGATCATCGCAACGGCTACACCGTCGGCGCCGGACTTGAATACCTGTTCGCCCCGAACTGGTCGGCCAAGGCTGAATACCAGTACTACAATTTCGGCAGCGCCAGCTTCACCGCGCCTGCGGCGCTGGTGCCGGCCGGCAGCTTCACCACCGACGATCACACGGTGAAGGCGGGCGTCAACTACCGCTTCAATTGGGCGGGCCCGGTGGCCGCGCGTTACTGACCGCCAACCACAATCGATCTTGCGGAAAGGGCCGGCAGTCTTGCCGGCCCTTCTTTTTTCGCCGCGTGGAAAAGCGCAAGCAATTGCCTCGCTTGCGATTTTTTAACTCGCGCCCCCGATACTGCCGCCCGCAAAATATAAAGTAATGCGCGTGGGGGAATTCTGATGGCGATCCGTGTGAGCCTGGGCAGCCTCGGGCCTCGTATCTCGTTGCAGAAGTGGGGTGTGCGCGGCAGCCTGTTCGCCGCCTTCGCGGTCATTGCCGGCATGGGCCTCGTGATCTCGGCGGGCGCCGGCTACGTGCTGCAAAATCTCGGCGAACGCATGGTCGACCTGAGCGGGCGGGACATTCCGCGTCTCGCCGCAAGCCTGCAATTGTCCGCCCAGAGCGCGAGCCTCGCGGCACAGGGACCGGCACTGCTCGCCGCACCGAGCGAGGATGCTCTGAACGAGCGCACCAGGAAGCTCAAGGAATTGCAGCAGCAGGTCCAGCAGAAGCTCGGCGAGATCATCGAGCTCGGCGCCGACAAGACGGTCGTCACGGGCCTCAACGACACCATCAAGAACCTCAATGAGGCAGCGCAAAGCCTGACCTCGGCCGCCCGCGAGCGGCTCGACGTCGCGGCACTTCACGACAAGCAATACGATGCGCTGCGCAAGGCACAGGGCGATTTCGTCGGCGCGGCGAGCCCTGCGATGCTCAATGCCCAGACCCAGGTCAACGCGATTCTCGGCTCGGCGAACCTGTCGGCCGAAGACGCCAGCGAAGCGGCGCAGACCGTCGGCCAGCTCGGCAATGTCGTTGCGGCCGGCAATCTTGCGGCGGCCGACATGAGCGCAGCGCTCTCGGCCAACACCGCCGACAAGCTCGACGACATCCAGAAGGATTTCAAGACGGCCCAGGGGCGCCTGCGCTCGAACCTCGACCTGCTGCCGGACAATCAGGGCAGCAAGATGCTGCGCGAGACGGCCGAAAAGCTGCTTGCGCTCGGCACCGGGAAGACCGGCGTGTTCAACCTGCGCGAGAAGGAGCTCGACGCCACCGACTACGGCCAGACCGTGCTCGACGAAACCCGCAAGCTCAATGTCGGCCTCGGCATCAGCGTGCAGCAATTGGTCGAAGGTGTGCAAAAGGAGACCAACGACTCGACCTTCCAGGCGCGCAGGCAGATTTCGTTCGCCACCATGGTCATGCTGGCGCTGGGCGCGCTGACCCTGGTCGGCTCGGTGCTGTTCGTGTGGCTCTATGTCGGACGCAACATCCTGCGGCGCATCGGCGGGCTGCAGCGCGCGATGCAGCTGCTCTCGGCCGGCGATCTCGACGCAGAGATCGTCCGCACCAGACATAGTGACGAGATCGGCGCCATGACCGACACGCTTCAGGTGTTCCGCCAGAGCATGATCGAGGCCCGTGCACTCGCCGGCGAGCAGGACAAGGACCGCGTCGCCAAGGCGGAGCGCGCCGCGCGCATGGAGGCGCAGATCGGATCGTTCGAAGGCACCGTGCGCACAGCCCTCGACAGCCTCGCCCAATCGGCCAATTCGATGCAGGCGACCGCGCAGAGCATGTCGTCGACGGCCGACCAGTCGAACGCGCTGGTCAACGCCGTGGCGTCGGCCGCCGAGGAGACCTCGGTCAACGTGCAGACGGTGTCGGCCGGCACCGAGCAATTGTCGTCCTCGATTGCCGAGATCAGCCGCCAGGTCGTCACCTCGGCCGAGATCGCCAAGAAGGCGGTCCACGAAGCCGGCGCGACCGACGCGACCGTGCAAGGCCTTGCAGACAGCGCAAGCCGCATCAGCGTGGTCGTCGATCTGATCCAGACCATCGCCTCGCAGACCAATCTGCTCGCGCTCAACGCCACGATCGAAGCGGCGCGCGCGGGCGAGGCCGGCCGCGGCTTCGCGGTGGTCGCCTCCGAAGTAAAGAGCCTCGCGAGCCAGACCGCGAAAGCCACGGACGAGATCCGCACCCAGATCGCCAGCATGCAACAGGTCACGACCTCTGCGGTCGGCGCGATCAGGGGCATCGGCCAGATCATCGGCGAGATCAACGACGTGACCACGTCGATCGCCGCCGCCGTCGAGGAACAGGGGGCAGCGACACGCGAGATCGCCCGCAACATCCAGCACGCCGCGGGAGGCACCAGCGAGGTGTCCAGCAACATCGTCGGCGTCTCCACGGCCTCGGCCGAAGCCGGCGCTGCGGCGACCGAGGTGCTGAGCGCCTCCGATGCGCTGCGCCGCGAGGCCGACGTGCTGCGCGGAGAGGTCGACGCGTTCCTCAGCAATATCCGCGCGGCCTAAGACTTCTCTTCCGTCATTCCGGGGCGCCTCGAAGAGGCGAACCCGGAATCTCGCGCCACAACCTCCGCATTCCGGGTTCGCGGCTTTGCCGCGCCCCGGAATGACATCGTGTCCGCCCGCCGGAATGACGGCCATGCGAAGGCCACCCCACGTGGTTTTTCGGCTGGCGTCCGGCCCGATGTGCGGGTACCGATAGTCCATGCATTCGAAGAGCGACAGCGTACAGTCCTCGGCCGAGGCCCTGCGCTACCCCTGGGAACAGCATCCCGGCCCCGAAGAGGTCGTGGAGGTGCGCCCCGGTGTGTTGTGGGTGCGGCTCAAACTGCCGTTCCGCCTCAACCATGTGAACATCTACCTGCTCGCCGACGGCGACGGCTATGCGATGATCGACTCCGGCTTCGGCAATGAGGAGACGATCGAGGCCTGGACAAAACTGTTCGACGGGCCGCTCAGAAGCGTCCATATCACGCGCTTGATCGTCACCCATTCGCACCCCGACCATGTTGGCCTGGCGGGCTGGATCGTCGAGCGGTTCAACTGTCCTCTCGAGATGTCGCAGGTTGAATATCTGCAATCGGTCTATCACCAGAACCGTGGCACCGAGGAGCGGCGCAACGCGCAGCGGCTGTTCTTCCGTCGCCATGGCATGGACGAGACGCTGACCGACAAGCTGCTCGGCCGCGGCCAGGAATATCTGAAACGCGTGTCGGTGCTGCCGGCCTCCTACCGCCGCATCTCGCATGGCGACGAGGTCGTGATCGGCCCGCGCCGCTTCAAGGTGATCACTGGCGGCGGTCATGCGCTCGACCAGGTGATGCTGTATTGCGCGGATGACAAGCTGTTCCTCTCCGCCGACCAGGTGCTGAGCAAGATCTCGCCGAACGTCAGCGTCTGGGCGGTCGAGCCCGACCAGAACTCGCTCGGCGAATATCTGGCCTCGCTCGCGAGCCTCACCACCACGCTGCCCTATGACGTGCTGGTGCTGCCCGGCCACGGCGTGCCGTTCTACGGCTTGAAGACCCGCATCAAGCAGCTCGCCGACCATCACGAGGAGCGCTGCCGCATGATCGCGGAAGCGTGCCGCGAGGTGCCGCAGACCTCGTCCCAGCTCGTGCCGGTCGTGTTCCACAAGCACGTGCTCGATGCCCACCAGATGGGCTTTGCCGCGGGCGAATTGATCGCCCACGTCAACTACATGCTGGTCGAGGGACGGCTGACCGCGGAAGAGAGGGACGGCGTGCTCCAGTTCAGGACGACCTGAGCGCGCGCCTCACTTCATCTGCGCGATCGCGTGCATCGCCGCGATGTAGCCGTAGGGCCCGAGCCCGCAGATCACGCCGGTCGCCACGAACGAAATCTTCGAGTGCCGGTGATATTCGTCGCGGGCGTGGATGTTGGAGATATGCACCTCCAGCACCGGGCCCTCGAACGCCTTGATCGCGTCCATGATCGCGACGGACGTGAAGGAGAAGCCAGCCGGATTGATGATGACGGCATTGGCATCCTGCCGCGCCGACTGGATCAGGTCCACCAGAACGCCCTCGTGATTGGACTGGTGGAAGGCGACCGAGAGATCGAGCCTTACAGCGGCCTCCTCGCAGCTAGCCTTGATCTGGGCAAGTGTCGTCGTTCCGTAGATGTGCGGCTCGCGCACGCCGAGGAGATTGAGGTTCGGGCCGTTCAGGATCATCACTCGTTTCATGGCGCTTCCCTTTGCAAGAGCTCTCCGCGAGGCCGGCGGCACCGCAGCCCCTTCTGGAGAAGGGCCACGAGCCCGGCTTAACCGGTTCCGCGATCATGACCGGCGAAGCGCCATGGACAAAATGTCCATGCCGCCGCGAAGGCGACCGCGCAGTCCAAGGAGCTGGCGTGCGGCGGCACTAGCCGGTTGATCCACATCAATTATTGCTGACGGCCGGCCGCTATGAATGGTCCTGCCCGCCGCATTGCCAAATGTGAGCTGGCGCATAGACATTAGAGCTTGAAAAGCTCTAAGAAGATTAGCCAGTTCCGCTGCAGGTCTGCCGATGGATTACAACGCGTACTTCAATTCCGCCCTCGATCGCCTCCACGCCGAGCGGCGCTATCGCGTGTTCGCCGATCTCGAGCGTATGGCCGGCAGGTTCCCGCACGCGGTGTGGCATTCGCCCAAGGGCAAGCGCGACGTCGTGATCTGGTGCTCCAACGACTACCTCGGCATGGGCCAGCACCCGAAGGTGGTCGGCGCCATGGTCGAGACCGCGACCCGGGTCGGCACCGGCGCGGGCGGCACCCGCAACATCGCCGGCACCCATCATCCGCTGGTGCAGCTCGAAGCCGAGCTTGCCGATCTCCATGGCAAGGAGGCCGCTCTCCTCTTCACATCCGGCTACGTCTCGAACCAGACCGGCATCGCGACGATCGCCAAGCTCATCCCGAACTGCCTGATCCTGTCGGACGAGCTCAACCACAATTCGATGATCGAGGGCATCCGCCAATCCGGCTGCGAGCGCATCGTATTCCGCCACAACGACCTCGCCGATCTCGAAGCGCTCTTGAAGGCCGCCGGCCCGAACCGGCCAAAACTGATCGCCTGCGAGAGCCTCTATTCGATGGACGGCGACGTCGCCCCGCTCGCAAAGATCTGCGACCTGGCCGAGAAATACGGCGCGATGACCTATGTGGACGAGGTTCATGCCGTCGGCATGTACGGCCCGCGCGGCGGCGGCATCGCCGAGCGTGACGGCGTCATGCATCGCATCGACATCCTGGAAGGTACGCTGGCGAAAGCCTTCGGCTGCCTTGGCGGCTATATCGCGGCCAACGGCCAGATCATCGACGCCGTGCGCTCCTATGCGCCGGGCTTCATCTTCACCACCGCGCTGCCGCCAGCGATCTGCTCGGCCGCAACCGCCGCGATCAAGCACCTGAAGACCTCGAGCTGGGAGCGCGAGCGCCATCAGGACCGCGCCGCGCGCGTCAAGGCGATCCTGGATGCCGCCGGCCTGCCGGTGATGTCGAGTGACACCCACATCGTGCCGCTGTTCGTCGGCGATCCCGAGAAGTGCAAGCAGGCCTCCGACCTGCTCTTGGAAGAGCACGGCATCTACATCCAGCCGATCAACTATCCCACCGTCGCCAAGGGCACCGAGCGGCTGCGCATCACGCCCTCGCCCTATCACGACGACGGCCTGATCGATCAGCTCGCCGAAGCCCTCCTCCAGGTCTGGGACCGCCTCGGCCTGCCGCTGCGCCAGAAGTCGCTGGCGGCGGAGTAAGTCGCGCTGGCCCAGCGCGATGAATCCACCCACACCCTTCCCGGGCTACCCCCTCCCCAGCAAAGGGGGAGGGACAGGGAGTGGGGTGCCAAACGGGGACTCTCTCGGTAGGCCTGAGGCCGCCCTGCGATCATGACGACGCAGCTTAACGACGATGATGGTTCCTGCGGCAACTGGAAAAATGGCTGTCGCTTGCGGCGAGCTTAAGCGCTAGATTTTCTTCGGAAAATGAGATCAGACGCGGCTTTCGCCGCGACGCAAGGGAGAGGTTCCCCAGCAATGCTGCACGACTGGGGCGTGATCGCAGCCGCTTTCGGCTATATCGGCTTTTTATTCCTGGTAGCGAGCCACGGCGACCGCCGCTCCCAGGCTAAAGCCGGCCGTGCCTCCGGCCTGATCTACCCGCTCTCGCTGGCGATCTACTGCACCTCCTGGACCTTCTTCGGCTCGGTCGGCTTCGCCACCCGCACCTCGACCGACTTCCTCGCGATCTATGTCGGCCCGGTCCTGATGATCGGGATCGGCACCGGCATCCTGCGCCGCGTGATCCAGCTCGCCAAGGCACAGAACATCACCTCGATCGCCGACTTCATCGGCGCACGCTACGGCAAGAGCCAGGCGGTGGCGGCAACGGTCGCTCTGATCGCGATCATCGGCTCGGTGCCCTATATCGCCCTGCAACTGAAGGCCGTCGCCTCCTCGCTCGAAACCATCTTGAGCGAGGACCAGGCCTTCTCCCACATCCCGATCCTCGGCGACATGGCGCTGATGGTGACGCTGGCGATGGCGGCCTTCGCGGTCCTGTTCGGCACGCGGCAGACCGACGCCACCGAGCACCAGCACGGCCTGATGCTCGCGGTCGCCACCGAATCCATCGTCAAGCTGGTGGCGTTCCTCGCCGCCGGCGCCTTCGTCACCTTCTGGATGTTCTCACCGCACGAATTGATCGAGCGCGCGATGAAGACGCCGGAGGCGGTGCGCGCCATCAACTATTCGCCCTCGATCGGCAACTTCCTGACCATGACGCTGCTATCGTTCTGCGCAGTCATGCTGCTGCCGCGCCAGTTCCACGTCAGCGTGGTGGAGAACTCGTCCGATGCCGAGGTCGGCCGCGCCCGCTGGCTGTTCCCGCTCTATCTCGTCGCCATCAACGTCTTCGTGATCCCGATCGCGCTCGCCGGTCTCGTGACCTTCCCGTTCGGCGCGATCGATCCCGACATGTACGTTCTGGCGCTGCCGATGGAGGGCGGCAACGACCTGCTCAGCGTCGCCATCTTCGTCGGCGGATTGTCGGCGGCGACCGCGATGGTGATCGTGGAATGCGTCGCGCTCTCCATCATGGTCTCCAACGACCTCGTGGTGCCGCTGGTGCTGAAGCGGCGGCCCGAGGGCCGCGCCGGCGCGACGGATTTCATCGACTTCCTGCTGCGCTCGCGGCGCCTCGCGATCTTCGCCATCATGGTGATGGCCTATTTCTATTATCGCGCACTCGGCAACACCCAGCTCGCGGCGATTGGTCTTCTGTCCTTTGCCGCCATCGCCCAGCTTGCGCCGAGCTTCTTCGGCGGCCTGTTGTGGCGGCGTGCCACCGCGCGCGGCGCCATCGGCGGCATGCTGGTCGGCTTCGCCATGTGGCTCTACACGCTGTTCCTGCCGAGCTTCCTCGACTCCTCGACCTCGGGCATCCTGCTGCTTCAGCATGGTCCGTTCGGCCTCGAGGCGTTGCGGCCGCAGGCGCTGTTCGGCGCCGACCTTCCGCCGCTGCTGCATGGCGTCGCCTGGTCGCTGTCGCTCAACGTCCTCACCTACGTGCTGCTCTCGCTGGCGCGCCAGCCGAGCTCGATCGAGCTCGTGCAGGGTGACCTGTTCGTTCCCAACACGCTCGCGCCGATCGCGCCGAATTTCCGCCGCTGGCGCACCACCGTCACCGTGCAGGACATCCAGAGCACGGTGGCGCAATATCTCGGGCCCGAGCGCGCGCGGCAATCCTTCGAGGCGTTTGCGTCACGGCGCAATGTGCGGCTCGAAGCGGGCGCACCGGCCGATTTCGAACTGTTGCAGCACGCCGAGCACATGATCGCCTCCTCGATCGGGGCGGCCTCCTCGCGCCTCGTGATGTCGCTCCTGCTGCGCAAGCGGACCGTGTCGGCAAAAGCCGCGCTCAAACTGCTCGACGATTCCCATGCGGCACTGCATTTCAACCGCGAGATCCTCCAGACCGCGCTCAATCATGTGCGCCAGGGCATCGCGGTGTTCGACGAGGACTTGCAGCTGATCTGCTCGAACCGGCAGTTCGGCGAATTGCTGAGCGTGCCGCCGCATTTCATCCAGTTCGGTACGCCGCTGCGCGAAATCCTGGAATTCATGGGCGCCGGCAACCCGGCGGAAGTCGACGATCACGAGGCGATGCTGGCGCGGCGGCTCGTCGCCTATACGACCGACAGCGCGCCGTATCTGGAGCGCCTGCCCGACCGCCATATGGTCATCGAAGTCCTGACCAATCGCATGCCCGGTGGCGGCTTCGTCATCACCTTCACCGACGTCACCCCGTCCTTCGAGGCGGCCGAGGCGCTCGAGCGCGCCAACGCCACGCTGGAAAAGCGGGTGCGCGACCGCACCGAGGAGCTGACGCGACTGAACTCGGAGCTGGCGCGGGCGAAGAGCACCGCCGAAGACGCCAACATTTCCAAGACGCGCTTCCTCGCCGCGGCGAGCCACGACATCCTCCAGCCGCTGAACGCCGCGCGGCTCTACGCGACGAGCCTGGTGGAGCGTCAGCATGGCGGCGAAGAGACGCGGCTGGTCGAGAACATCGACGAATCGCTGCAGGCGATCGAGGAGATCCTGGGCGCGCTGCTCGATATCTCGCGGCTGGATGCGGGCGCCATGACGACCTCGATCTCGAGCTTCAAGATCGGCGACCTCATGCGGTCGCTGGAGATCGAGTTCGCGCCGATCGCGCGCGCCAAGGGCTTGCGGCTGACCTTCATGCCCTGCTCGCTGGCGGTCAAATCGGACCGGCTGCTGCTGCGTCGCCTGCTGCAGAACCTGATCTCCAACGCGATCAAATACACGCCGCGCGGGCGTGTGCTGGTCGGCTGCCGCCGCCAGGGGCCATCGCTGAAAGTCTGCGTCTACGACACCGGCGTCGGCATCCCTGCCGTGAAGCGCAGCGAGATCTTCAAGGAATTCCACCGCCTCGAGCAGGGCGCGCGGATCGCGCGCGGCCTGGGACTGGGCCTGTCGATCGTCGAGCGCCTGGCGCGCGTGCTCAAGCACGGCATCGCCATCGATGCCAATGCGAGCGGCGGCTCGATGTTCTCGGTAACGGTGCCGACCGCCAAGGCGGCAACCCATACTGCGGCCGTGACCAGCGCCACGCCGCTCGCACGCACGCCGATTGCCGGCGCGCTGATCGTATGCATCGAGAACGACGCAGCAATCCTCGACGGCATGCGCACGCTGCTGAAAGCCTGGAATGCCGAGGTCATCGCGGTCGCTGATCCCGAGGGTGCGATCAGTGCGATCGAGGCGGCCGGCCGCAACGTGACAGGCCTGCTCGTCGACTATCATCTCGACCGCGGCAACGGCATCGCCGCCATCCGCGACATCCGCCGCCGCTTCGGCGACAACATACCGGCGATCCTGATCACCGCCGACCGCAGCCCGGCCGTGCAGGTCGCCGCGCGCGAGGAGCAGATCGCGGTGCTGAACAAGCCGGTGAAGCCGGCTTCGCTGCGGGCTCTGCTCGGGCAATGGCGCACGCAGCAGATGGTGGCTGCGGAGTGAGACGTCGTCATTCCGGGGCGCGAAGCGAACCCGGAATCTCGAGATTCTCAGGTGCGCAATTGCGCACCATAGTTCGATGCTTCGCATCGCCCCGGAATGACAGCCAAGGATCACTCCGTCGGCGTGCCCTGCTTCCACTGGCCGCCGGCGATCTTGGCGGCGGCGATCACGGCCTGGGTACGGCTCTCCACGCCGAGCTTTTGCAGGATCGCGGAGACGTGGGCCTTGATGGTCGCCTCGGAGACGCCGAGCTCATAGGCGATCTGCTTGTTGAGGAGACCTTCCGATAGCATCATCAGCACCCGCACCTGCTGCGGCGTCAGCGTCACCAGGCGGTCGCGCAGGCGCATCATATCGGGATCGGCGGCGGAGTTGAGGTCGGTATCCGGGGGCACCCAGACATCGCCGTCCATCACCTTCAGGATGGCGTCACGCAGGGTCTCGACGCCGAACCGCTTGGGAATGAAACCGGAGGCGCCGAAGTCGAGGGAGCGGCGGATCGTGGCGCTGTCGTCGGACGCCGAGACGATGACCACCGGGATCGCCGGATATTGCGCACGCAGATAGATCAGGCCCGAAAAGCCGGAGATACCGGGCATCGACAGGTCAAGCAGGACCAGATCGACATCGGAATCCTGTTCCAGGAGCTTGGTCAGGTCCTCGAACGATCCGGCCTCGTCGACCCGCGCCGAGGTCAGAACGCCAGCCACTGCCTGGCGCAGCGCATCGCGGAACAGGGGATGGTCATCGGCGATGACGAGGCGGGTTGCGGGAGCGTTCATCGATCTCTTGCTGTCGTTGTGGTCGGGCCAACAAGCCAGGGCGCCGGCGGGCCAATTCTTCCCCGAGCGGCCGTGGCATGCAAGCCCACATTATCCCTTTGCCGCAAAGGGGTTAATCCCGATATTCTACTTGGCGCGGCGTTGCATGCCAGCAGCCGTCAGCCACGCGTCAGTGCGAAAGGCCGAAAGTCGTATTGGGGCCGGTTTCACGACGATGTTACCTTTGGGGCAAGCCCAGAAGCTGTCCGGCCGCGTCCGGACATCTGGGAGCGAGGAAACGATTTTCGGGGAGCCAATTCAACATGACGACAATGACTGTGTCCCGTGCTGGCGCAGGAGGCATGACAAAGGACGAACGGTTCGTCATTCTCGCCTCTTCGCTCGGCACCGTCTTCGAGTGGTACGATTTCTATCTGTACGGCTCGCTCGCCGGCATCATCGGCCTGCAATTCTTCTCGGATTATCCGCCAGCAACCCGTGACATCTTCGCGCTGCTGGCCTTCGCGGCAGGCTTCCTGGTGCGCCCGTTTGGAGCCATCGTGTTCGGCCGCGTCGGCGACATCGTCGGCCGCAAATACACCTTCCTCGTCACCATCCTGATCATGGGTCTGTCGACCTTCATCGTCGGCCTGCTGCCGAACGCGGCGACGATCGGGTTCGCAGCTCCGGTGATCCTGATCGCGCTGCGCCTTGCTCAGGGTCTCGCGCTCGGCGGCGAGTATGGCGGTGCGGCAACCTACGTCGCCGAGCACGCGCCGAACGGCAAACGCGGCTACTACACCTCCTTCATCCAGACCACCGCGACGCTCGGCCTGTTCCTGTCGCTGCTTGTGATCCTGTTCACCCGCACCGCGACCGGCGAAGCCGAGTTCGCCAAGTGGGGCTGGCGCATTCCGTTCCTGGTGTCGGTGCTCTTGCTCGGCGTCTCGGTCTGGATCCGGCTCCGCCTCAATGAATCGCCGATCTTCCAGAAGATGAAGGAAGAAGGAAAGAGCTCGAAGGCGCCGCTGACGGAGGCCTTCGCCAACTGGCAGAACGGCAAGCTCGTGCTGCTCGCCCTGCTCGGCGGCACAATGGGCCAGGGCGTGGTCTGGTACACCGGCCAGTTCTACGCGCTGTTCTTCCTGCAAACGATCCTGAAGGTCGACGGTTACACCGCGAACCTGCTGATCGCCTGGTCGCTCTTGCTGGGCACCGGCTTCTTCGTCGTGTTCGGCGCGCTGTCCGACAAGATAGGCCGCAAGCCGATCATCCTCGGCGGCTGCCTGATCGCGGCGCTGACCTTTTTCCCGATCTTCAAGATGATCACCACCAACGCCAACCCGGCGCTGGAAAAGGCGATCGAAGCGGGCAAGGTCGAGGTGTGGGCAGATCCCGCGGGCTGCGGCGACTTGTTCAATCCGGTCGGCACCCGCGTCTTCACAGCGCCTTGCGACACCGCGCGCGCCTTCCTGTCGCAGTCGTCGGTCAAATACGTGACGATGCCCGGCGCGGCCGGCTCCGGCGTCAAGGTCGTCGTGAACGGCAAGGAAGTGCCCTACGCCAACGCCAAGGACAGCAACCCGGCGGTTCTCGCGGCGGTGCAGGCGGCTGGCTATCCCAAGGCGGGTGACCCCGGCATCGTGAAGATGGCGCATCCGTTCGACATCTTCCGTCCGCAGGTGGCGGCGATCATCGGCTTGCTGTTCATCCTGGTGATCTTCGTCACCATGGTGTACGGGCCGATCGCGGCGATGCTGGTCGAACTGTTCCCGACCAAGATCCGCTACACCTCGATGTCGCTGCCCTACCACATCGGCAATGGCTGGTTCGGCGGCCTGTTGCCGGCGACCGCGTTCGCGATCGTGGCCTCGACCGGCGACATCTATGCCGGCCTCTGGTATCCGATCGTGTTCGCAGTGATCACCGCCGTGGTCGGCTTCCTGTTCCTGCCGGAGACCAAGGACGTCGACATCAAGGCGACCTGATCGCGCAAGCTGCCGGCGGCCTGCCGCCGGCGCAAACCAACAGCAAACCGGCCGCGAAATCCGCGGCCGGTTTTGTTTTGTCGGCGCACGTTGTTCAGTTCGCCTGGCCGATGAATTGCAACACGACCTCGCGCCGGTGCGGCGTCTTGCGGTGCTCGATCAGATAGATCGCCTGCCAGGTGCCGAGTGCCAGTTCGCCCTTCAGGACCGGCACTTGGAGCGATGTCTCCGTCAGCATGGTCTTGATATGCGCTGGCATGTCGTCTGGCCCTTCGAGGTCATGCACCCACCCGGAATTCTCGGGCGCCAGTCGCGATAGCGCCGTGGTGAGATCGACGAGCACGGAGGGGTCGGCATTTTCCTGGATCGTCAGCGACGCCGAGGTATGACGGATGAACAGCGTCAATGCGCCGTCGCGCGCGCGAACGTCGCGCACGAATTTCTCGGCTTCCGTGGTCAGATCGACGAAACCGCGGCCTGAGGTCTGCACCGTCAGCAACGATGTGCTGATCGTCGTGGCCTGCACCGTCGATGGCGCGGAGCGCGTGGTTGATGTCATGAAAGGTCTCGCTTTATCCTACGCAGCCGTAGGGTGGGCAAAGGCGCGTCAGCGCCGTGCCCACCACTTCTGTTGCGATCCATGAAAGATGGTGGGCACGGCGCAAGCGCGCCTTTGCCCACCCTACGAAGAACGCAGCTGTGCGCAGTCCGTTGCGTAACTGCGCGTTAAATCTTCCCCGAGACGTCCTTCTGCACGCGGTTGGCCATCTCGATCAACCGCCGCCAGGCGCGCTCCAGGAACGACACCACGCGATCGACGTCCTGATCGCTGGGCAGTGGGACCTCGATCTTGCGATTGTTCTCCGCGGCTTTCGGCTCGGCCTTCTTCAACGAGTCGGATTTCGGCAGCGCATCGTCGATCTTGCCGGAGACGGTCGGCCCGGCGGCCAGCTGCGCCTTCAGCTTCTCGAGCTCGGCCTGCAGGCGGCCGATCTCGGCGTCGAGCGCGGAGCGCTCGTCGGGCACGGCGTAGCAGGCCCAGCCCGCCCCGTTGTTCGAGCAGGTGGACACGGTCCCGGTGCGCGTATCGAGCCGCAACACGCCGTCCGGGGTCGGCGCCATGGTGTAGCGGCCGTTCTCGCTGTCGGGTGCCGCCTGCGCGAAAACGAGACCGCCACCCGCCGCGACAGCCACGGCGATGACAGCCGCCGAAAACCACGATGCTCTGGATGACGTCGCTGACCTCATGGCGCTGCTCCGTCGGAAAATGATGTGATCATGTGACCTGCCTGCAATCCTACACCCCGCGCGCGAAAAACGCGCTGGCGGGATGACTGATTTCGCACCTCGTTCGATATCCGCAGAGCAGCCAGATCCGGGCAAGGCCCGCTGATTGCGGCGCGAGCTGCTGCGGTGCGGCGTCACGCTGTGTGCAGCGCTGGGGAAGACGGCGATATTTCAAGTAATATCAATTAGATAGTCGAAAACGACGCAATCGTGACTTGGCTTGACTTGATTCTGTGCGGTCAGTATGGTCCGCGCGGCTTTCGAGGGTGGCGGGCGTAATTTCCATTCAACCGCGGCGTTTCGGGTCTTCGTTGCATGAGTACGAGCACGGGGCACGGCGAGAATGGAAATGGCGATAAATCGCCTGAGGAGGCTGCGCTTTCCGCAAGGCTCGGAAGTCTTAATCAGCGGTTGTCCGAATTTCGCGACCGCAGGATCAAGACCGAGCAACCCGCAGGTGAAGGTGGAGACGAAGCGGCCAGAGCCTCGGCGATGGCGCTCGGTTTCCGGCTATCCTCCGAGTTGATCGCCGGGGTCATTGTCGGAGCGGGGATTGGCTGGGGGTTCGACCGCTTGCTGTCGACGTCGCCTTTCGGATTTATCGTGTTCCTGCTGCTCGGCTTCGTGGCTGGCGTGGTGAACGTGGTGAGATCGGCGGGCGCGGGTCAAAACAGGCGCAGTGGTTCGTAGCCCCTCTGGCCAGAGGAATTGATCGTGCCGGCCTCGCCGGCACGGGCCGGCCCGGCCGGCTGACCGAGACCAGCCGGCTTGCCCGGCAGACCGAGAGATGCCGCGCGGATGACAATCGACCCGATCCATCAGTTCAATATCGAGCCTCTCTTCACGATCGGCCATATCGGCAGCCACACGATCGCCTTCACCAATTCGTCGCTCTACATGCTGGTGGCGGTGGCGGTGATCTCGCTCCTGATGCTCGCCAGCGGCACGCAGCTCGTTCCCGGCCGCCTGCAGTCGGTCGCCGAAATCTCCTACGAATTCGTCGCGACCATGATCCGCAGCAACGCCGGCGCGGAAGGCATGAAGTTCTTCCCGCTGATCTTCTCGCTGTTCATGTTCATCGCCGTCTCGAACCTGATCGGCATCATCCCCTACACCTTCACGGTCTCGAGCCAGCTGATCATTACCGCGACGCTCGCGCTTCTGGTCTTCTTCACCGTCCTGATCTACGGCGTCTACAAGAACGGCTTGAAATTCTTCAGTATTTTCGTGCCGCACGGCGTTCCCGGCTACATCCTGCCGCTGGTGATGTTCATCGAGATCCTATCGTTCCTACTGCGGCCGGTCTCGCACAGCGTGCGTCTGTTCGCCAACATGCTGGCCGGCCACATCGCGCTGAAGGTATTCGCGGGCTTCGTCGCTATGCTCGGCGTTTCGCTCGGCGCTGTCGGCTGGATCGGCGGCGTGATGCCGCTCGCCCTTACCGTCGCGCTCACCGCGCTCGAACTTCTGGTCGCGTTCCTCCAGGCCTATGTGTTCGCGATTCTGACCTGCATCTACCTCAACGACGCCCTTCATCCCGGACACTGAGCGGTCCGGGGAATATCCACCCACAACCCAATCTTTCTTCCAAGGAGTCAAAAATGGATCCGGCAGCAGCAAAACTTATCGGCGCGGGCATCGCGTGCATCGGCATGGGCGGTGCGGGCGTCGGCGTTGGCGTCCTCTTCGGCAACTACCTCGCAGCCGCCGTGCGCAATCCGTCGGCCGCCCAGGGCCAGTTCGGCAACCTGATCTTCGGCTTCGCCGTGACCGAAGCGCTCGGCATCTTCTCGCTGCTGATCGCGCTGCTTCTGCTGTTCGTTCCGCTCTGATGAGGTGTTCGCGCCGCCCGACCTACGGGGCGGCGCGCGCATGACAGCAACAGGAGATCTCCATGGCTGAGAGTCATGGCGGGGCAAAAGGCCCGGAGGCCAATGCTCACACCGAGGCCGAGGGCGGTCACCACGGCGGAGGCTTTCCGCCGTTCGACAGCAGCACCTTTCCATCGCAATTGGTGTCGCTCGCGATCTTCTTCGTCGCGCTCTATCTGATCGTGTCGCGCATTGCGCTGCCGCGTGTCGGCGGCGCGATCGAAGCACGTCAGAACAAGATCGACGGTGATCTGGCCGAGGCGCAGAAGCTGAAGGACCAGTCCGACGCCGCGCTGAAGACCTATGAAGGCGAGCTCGCTTCGGCGCGTTCGCGCGCCCAGGCGATCGGCAACGAGACCCGCGAAAAGTCGAATGCGCAGGCGGAAGCCGAACGCAAGACTCTGGAAGAGCAATTGGCGAAAAAGCTCGCCGAGGCGGAGAAGACCATCGCCTCGACCCGCGCCACCGCCATGGGCAACGTCCGCAGCATCGCGGCCGATGCGGCCGGTACGATCGTGCAGCGGCTCACGGGCGTCGTTCCCGACGCAGCGTCGGTCAACGCCGCGGTCGATGCGTCCCTGAAAGGTTAGTCGAGATGTTCTTCGAACCTGAATTTTGGGTCGCCGTCGCCTTTGTGATCCTGATGGTCGTTTTCGGCTATCTCGGCATCCACAAGACCGTGCTGACCACGCTCGACCATCGCGCCGAGCGCATCAAGGCCGAGCTGGACGACGCCCTGCGGCTCAAGCAGGAGGCGGCCAAGGTGCTCGCCGACTACAAGGCCCGCAGCGCCACCGCCGAGCGTGAGGCCGAGGACATCATCGCCAATGCAAAAGCCGAAGCCGAGCGCATCGCGGCCGAAGCCAAGGCGAAGATGGAGGATTTCGTCGGCCGCAGAACCAAGACCGCGGAGAGCAAGATTGCGCTCGCCGAGGCCCAGGCGCTCGCCGACGTCCGCGCCGCAGCGGCAGAGGCAGCCGTTCAGGCCGCCTCCACCATCCTGTCGCAGTCGGTCAAGGGCCAGGTCGCGGACGACCTGCTCGCCAAGGGCATCACCGAGGTTCGGCAGAAGCTGAACTGAGGCGAGCTTCCTCACAAATCAAAAAGCCGGCGCGATGAGCGCCGGCTTTTTTTGTTTGAATGATTGGGTCCATTGAAAGTCTCGGTGTCATCGCCCGGCTCGACCGGGCGATCCAGTATTCCAGAGGCGGTGAATGATACGGAGAGGCCGCGGCGTACTGGATGCCCCGGTCAAGCCGGGGCATGACAGCGTGTTATTTGGCGCCGCCTATTTCTTCTTCTTCGGCGCCGCCTTCGACGATCCCGACAGCGCCTGCGGGTCGAAGCCAACGTAGAAGATATAGGAATCGGCGGCCGCTGCCGACGGCATCGGATAGACCATGTCCTCGGCGACGAAAGTGAAGGGCACGCTGCCATCCTCGGACATCGCCACCGTGGTGCGATAGGCCTTCGACCCGATCACCTTTTCACCGACGCCGCCCTGCACCACCGCGACGCGCAGCGGAATTTCCACAGACGACGGTGCACCAGCCGGGCCCGCGACGATACGGCCCTGGATGCCGATCCGCGCGGTGATCTCGCTGCCGTTGCGGACGCATTCGCGCGCCATCTTGGTGATCGAGGCCTGGTAGCGCACGTCGTTGCCGACCGCCTGCTTGCCGGAGACGGCCACGGCATAGGTGGACGCGCCCGCACGCACCGTAACCGGCGGGCAATCGACCTCGGTCTGGGCGTCGGACGGCTGGCCGGGCGACGGCGTCGGGGTCTGCGCCGACGGCTCGTCCGACGACCCGCCGAACAGGTTCTTGAAGCGATCGGTCAGCGACTGCGCGGTCGCAGGCGAAGCCGCCGCGAACACAATCGACAACACCAGTACGATCACCAGACCTCGCCGCAGCGCGGTCTGCGAGGACCGAAGCTCTCTCACCTTCAAGGGACCATACTCCATGACAATATCCCGGCAGATCGCCGGCCTGCTGCGCGTTATATCGCCAAAATCGGCGAACCCAAGGCACACGATAAGGCAACACGACAGGCAAGTTTCGGCTTGGTTAGCCGCGGAAATCCTCGTGCAGCAGGCCGAACAGCAGATGATCCTGCCAGACCCCGTTGATGCAGAGATAGCGGCGCGCCAGCCCCTCACGGGAGAAGCCGCACTTCTCCAGCACCCGGATCGACGGTGCATTGGTGGGGATGCAGGCGGCCTCCACCCGGTGCAGGTTGAGCTCGCCGAACAGGGTCGGCAGCAACACCCGCAGCGCCGCGGTCATATAGCCCCGATGGGCGTAGGACTGCCCGACCCAGTAGCCGATCGTGCCGGCCTGGACGATGCCGCGACGGACATTGGCTAGCGTAATGCCGCCGACCATGGCGCCGTCGAGTTCCCGGAAGATCAGGAACGGATAGGACCGGTCCGCGGCGATATCCTCGGCATAGCGACGCAGGCGCCGGCGAAAGCCCGAGCGGGTGAGATCATCGGAGGGCCAGATCGGCTCCCAGGGCGTCAGGTAATCCCGACTTCCCTCGCGCAGATGCGCCCATTGCAGGAAATCCGACATCTGCGGCGCACGCAACAGCAGTCCGTTGCCACGTGGGGCGAGGGCGGCAGGTCCACTGGACGGCAAGCGAAAAAGAGCCATGTGATGCTTTCCGGGGTGCGATATCAGCCCTCGGCACAGCTCCTAGTGGAGCCTCGCCTTGGCTCGCGCCCGGGTCAATCCTTCCGCAAAAGACACCGCCGTGTCCAGACCCCTGCCGCTGCCCAATGCAACGACCGCGGGGCGGCTCCGCGATAATAGCGCTCGTGCTGCATTTCGCGTCGATTCGACGCTCACGGCGTCGATTCGGGCCACCAGCTCCTGCACCGTCTGGGGCCGCCCATAGGCCAGCACGTGCCGCGCGAGCTGCTCGGCGCGCGATGAGCAGCTCTCCAGCGCCATCAGGAGGCCCGCCTTCATCTGTGCTTTTGCACGCGCGATCTCGGCCTCGGTCAGCGTCTCCACCGAATCATTGATGATGTCGACGACGACCTCCATCATCTCAGGCGCGTCCGCAGGATCGGTGCCGGTATAGAGCCCGAAGAAGCCGGTATCAGTATAGGGCGCGTGGAAGCTGTAGATCGAGTAGCACAGCCCGCGCTTCTCCCGCACCTCCTGGAACAGCCGCGACGACATTCCGCCGCCGAGGACGTTGGTGAAGACCTGGAGCGAGAACAGCGACTGGTCGGTTTGCGGCACGCCTTCCAGCGCCAGCGTCAGATGCGCTTGCTCGAGCTCGCGATGCACCACCTTCGCCCCGCCCTTGCCGAACATCGCAGGCGTCGGCTTCGGTCCCGGTGTCGCCTCGAAACTCGCAAATCGCTTCTCGACCTCGTCCACGACCTGACGGTGATCGACCGCGCCTGCGGCGGCCACCACCATGTCGGGGCCGCGATAATGCGTGGAGAGATAGCCGCGCAGCATGTCGCGGTTGAAGCCGCGCAGCGTCTTGGCGGTGCCGAGCAGCGAGCGGCCCATCGCCTGCTCGGGATAGCAGAGCTCGTTGAGATGCTCGAACACGACGTCGTCGGGCGTATCCTGCGCAGCGCCGATCTCCTGCACGATGACGTTCTTCTCGCGCTCGAGCTCTTCCGGCTCGAAGGCGGGATTGGCGAGGATGTCGGCGAGCACGTCGAGCGCCAGCGGCACGTCGGCCTTCATCACCCGCGCGTAGTAGGACGTCGTCTCAGTCGAGGTGCCGGCATTGAGGTCGCCGCCGACCGCCTCGATCTCCTCGACGATCTCGCGCGAGGAGCGCCGGGTCGTGCCCTTGAACGCCATGTGCTCGAGCAGGTGGGAGATGCCATGCTCGTTCGGCTTTTCGTCGCGGCCGCCCACACCGGCCCAGACGCCGAGCGCGGCGGTCTCGACATGGGACATGTTGTCGGTGACGACGGTGAGGCCGGAGGCAAGCTTGGAGATCTCGACGCTCATCCGGCAACTCCCTGCTTTGCGGCGCGGCTGACCGACAACACGAACCGCTCCACCTCGGACTGATCGTTCTTCATCACCTTCATGTGTTCGGATTTGGTCATCAATCCGTCGAGCCAGGCCGGCAATTGCGGCCGCATGCCGCAGGCAGCCTCGACCGCGTCGGGGAATTTGGCAGGATGCGCGGTGGACAGCACGATATTGGGCACCGTCGTGTCCGTGGTGTCGCGATCGGCGACGGCGAGAGCTACCGCAGTATGGGGATCGACGAGCTCGCCGGCCTCGCGCCAGGCGGCACGGATCGCAGCCGAGGTTTCGGTCTCGTCCGCGCGGCCAGCGTCGAACTCCTCGCGGATCGCGGCGAGCGTCGCATCCGGCAGCACGAAGCGACCCGACTGCTTCAGCGAGTCCATCAGCCGGCGGACGCCGGTCGCATCGCGCCGGTTCGCCTCGAACATCAGCCGCTCGAAATTCGATGAGATCTGGATGTCCATCGAGGGCGACGCGGTGGCGTGCACCTCGCGCACCTCGTAGATTCCGGTCTTGAGCGTGCGCGCCAGGATGTCGTTGACATTGGCGGCGATGCGCAGGGTGCGCACCGGAAGCCCCATGCGCTTGGCAACGAAGCCTGCAAAGATGTCGCCGAAATTTCCGGTCGGCACCGTGAAATCGACCTGCCGCGCCGGCGCGCCGACCGCGACCGCGGAGGTGAAGTAGTAGACCACCTGCGCCACGATGCGCGCCCAGTTGATCGAGTTGACGCCGGACAGCGCGACATTGTCGCGAAAGCGGTGATGGTTGAACATCCCCTTCACGAGCGCCTGGCAATCGTCGAACGTACCTTCGATGGCAAGCGCGTGCACGTTGGCGGCGCCTGTCGTCGTCATCATGCGCTGCTGCACGTTGGAGACGCGGTTGTGCGGAAAAAGCACGATGAGATCGACATTCTCCAGACCCGCGAAGGCTTCGACGGCCGCGCCGCCGGTGTCGCCTGAGGTCGCGACCGCGATGGTGGTGCGCTGGCCGCGCTTGGCGAGGACGTGATCCATCAGCCGCGAGATCAGCTGCATCGCGACGTCCTTGAAGGCGAGCGTCGGACCGTGAAACAGCTCCAGCACGAATTGATGCGGCGACATCTGGCGCAACGGCACCACGGCTGGGTGACGAAAGGTGGCATAGGCCTCGTTCGCCATGCGGCCGAGATCGGCATCCGAGATCTCCCCGCCGATGAACGGGCGGATCACGTCGACCGCGACCTCCCAATAGGGGCGGCCGAAGAATCCGGCGATCATCTCTGGTGAGAGCTGCGGCCAGTCGAGCGGCACATAGAGCCCGCCATCGCGGGCAAGCCCGGTCAGCATCACGTCGCAGAAGCCAAGCTCGGGGGCCTCGCCCCGGGTGGAGATATATCGAGTCAAACCGCCCTCCAAAGGCCGGCCGAACGCCTAAACCTTTGATTTCAATGAAGTTACTTTGTTTTGCCGCAGCAAGCTGGAGGCACCATAGAGCGTTTTGCAGCATCGGGAAACCGCTTCCCGTGCCACCCAAGGCCTAAAGGCGGCGCAAGAAAAAGGGCTGCGGCAATGCCGCAGCCCTCTCCTGGAAGGGTCTGTCGTTACGTGTGCAGACCTGTTTTATCCGCGTTCGGAGGCCGGTTCGCGAACCATGGCCCCATCAAATCATTCGCCGTGAGCTTGTGGTCGGGTGTCATCTCATCGTCAAGGGCAAAAACGCTTTGCCCCGGAGAACGTTCCAACTTCTCCCGCTTGCTCCAAAGCGATGATCGCGATCGCACCCTGCTTTGAAGCTCGGCGTGGTGCGCCTGCCATGTTTTCCCGCCGCTGGCGAAGCAGCCGCTCGATGCGGACGAACCGAGCTCAGTTCATCCCAATCGCCACCGCGATCCGGATCAGGTCGGAATGGCTTTTCGCGCCCAGCTTCTGCTTCAGCAGCGACGTGGTGTTGGCGACGGTCTTGTAGGAGATGCCGAGGGCTTCGGCGACCTCGACGATCTTGTCGCCGCGCCCCAGCAGCCGCAGGATTTCCAATTCCCGCGGCGTCATCTGCGAGGCCGGGTTGGCCTTGATCGCCGCGCTGGAAAAGGTCACGGCCTCCGCGAGCTGCGGCGAGATGAAATTGTCACCGGCAGCGACCTTGCGCACCGCCTTGACGAGGATCTTGATGTCGTCGCCCTTGGAGACATAGCCCTGCGCGCCCATCTCGACCGCCCGGACCACGAAGGCCGGATCGTTGTTGGTGCTGAGCATGATGATCTTGGCGTCCGGATCGTCCTTGCGGATACGACGCATCAGCTCGAAGCCGGAGACGTCGGGCAGGCTGATGTCGATGAGGGTGACGTCGGGACGCTTGCTGACGAAGGCGCGGTGGCCGGACTTTGCGTCACTGGCCTCATCGATCCGGATCGAGTGATCTGACGCGAACAGCGACCTGCAACCGAATACGACGACCGGGTGGTCGTCGACGATCAATATCCGCGTAGCCGGCTTGACGATGTCTTGCATTGGTCTCGCTCGCTTTCCCAAACAGATACGCCAGCGGGAACAAATGGAAAGAGCGAAAATACCACCTGCGTTAGAATTTAACTAAATGGGGAAGACCCTGCGTGCGTCTGGCTGCGCCCGCCTGCATATTTGGCAGCGCGGGGTCGCGCCCCGCGAAAGTGCAATGCAATTGGGATGAATCGTCGCCACGTTTTAGCACGCAGAGCAGTCCATTGGATTCTGCCGGGCCGGCGCGCAAATGGTCCGGGAAATCTTGCCATCGGCGCTGAAGCCGAAGCTGGCGCGGATGCGCAACGAGCCGGCAATCGAATATTCGAGCTCGATGCCCTGCGGCGCGGGGCTGATGTCCTCGAGCCCGAATCCGGCAGAGGAGAGTGCGCCAAGCCGCGATCCCCAATAGGCTTCGAGCTCGCTGCGGCCGCGGTAGAGATGCGTGCCCCCGCACTGGCATTCGAGGCTGGCATCATCGGTATAGAGATCGATCAGCGACCTGAGGTCGCCCTTGCGACAGGCGTCCAGCCAGTCGACGACAATGCCCATCTGGTCGAAGTCACTCAACGCATCCATCCCGATCTGTTCACGCGAATTCGTTTCGCGGCGGCTTATGGCCACAGTCGTGAATGGACGCTGAATGGTAAAGCCCGGAAGATTCCGGTTCCGCGCCGGATCAGCTCCGCCGCCGGCCTCTCACCCACACGCCGAACGCGATCAGCACTGCACCCGCGAGCGTGAACCAGGTGATGGCATATTGCAGGTGGTCATCCCGGAGATGCACGTCGAGCGATCCGGGACGCGGGACACCGTTCTCGGGCGCAGGCTGTTCCAGATCGATGTAGAACGGTGCGACTGCACCCCAGCCGAGTGCACTCGCCATCAGATGCTGATCGCGAACGAACCACAGCCGCTTGGTGCGGTTCTCCCCGGGCGTGAGCCAGCCCGCCGCTTCCGGAAAGCGCAAGTATCCGGTGAGCGCGACCTGCCCGCCGGTGACGAGCTTGGTTACAGCACGATCCTCGACGGAGCGCTCCTGCATCGTATTTTCGACGAAGCCGGCATCGATCACGATCATCTCGCCGGTCGGCAGCCGTGCCGGCAGGAAGGCCCAGGTGCCGGGACCGGCGGCATCCCTGCGCACGGCCGAACCGGAGCTGTAGACCATGGCGTCGGGAAGCGGCGCGTAGGTCGCCGTGAGGCTCACGCGGCGAAACTCGTCGTTAGCCGCGTTGAGCGTGCTCCACTGTGCCGGCGACGGCAGCGCAACGGGCGGCGCTGCAAGCCGCTCGGTCAGCGCTGCGATCAATTCATGCTTAGCGATGCGGCGCTGCAACTGCCAGACACCCAGCGCGATGAAGGCTGCGATCATGGCGAGCGTGAACAGGGCAAATCCCGCCACGCCGCGGCGGCGCGTCGCGGTCCCCTTCATTTCGCGCGATCGACCAGCCGGCCCGGCGCCGCCTTGTGATGGAACTGCAGCGCGATCAACAGCGATTTCATCGACCGCAGCGGCAAAAGCGTAGTGACCAGGATCAGCGGCAGCCAGAGCGCCGCATGCAGCCAGAACGGCGGCTGGTACTTGACCTCGACGATCAGCGCGCAGGCCACCACGATGGCGCCGGCCAGCATGATGATGAAGATCGCCGGCCCGTCGCCGGAGTCGATGAAGGCGTAATCGAGGCCGCAGACCTCACATGACGGTGCGAGCGCGAGGAAGCCAGTATAGAGCTTGCCCCGTCCGCAGCGCGGACATTTGCAGGCAAGCCCGCGCATCGCGCTCTGGAGAACGGTGGTGGGAGGATACTCGGTCATGCACTTTCCTTCCCCTCTCCATACCTTAAGCAAAAGGGGCGGCCGCTAAGGCCGCCCCTTTATATCACGATCGACCAGCGTTTAATGCGCGCCGTGGGCCATGGTTTCGGCGCCGCGTCCCCAGACGTAGATGCAGATGAACAGGAACAGCCAGACCACGTCGACGAAGTGCCAGTACCAGGCGGCGAACTCGAAGCCGAGGTGCTGCTTCGGCGTGAAGTGACCGGCATAGGCCCGCGCCAGGCACACCAGCAGGAACACGGTGCCGACCAGCACGTGGAAACCATGGAAGCCGGTCGCCATGAAGAAGGTCGCGCCGTAGACGTTGCCAGCGAAGGAGAAGGCTGCGTGGCTGTACTCATAGGCCTGCACGCAGGTGAAGGTCGCGCCCAGGAGCACGGTGAGGATCAGGCCGTACTTGAGGCCCTGGCGATCGTTCTCCAGCAGCGCATGGTGCGCCCAGGTTACTGTGGTGCCCGAGGTCAGGAGGATCAGGGTGTTGAGCAGCGGCAGGTGCCAGGGATCGAACGTCTCGATGCCGTGCGGCGGCCAGGTGCCGGGCACGCTGCAGGCGCCCATCTGGGTGCCAAGGCCGCAGCCGAACACGGCGTCGCGCGTGGCGTGGACGGGGTCGGCCGGGAACAGCGACGAGTTGAAGAAGGCCCAGAACCAGGCAACGAAGAACATCACCTCGGAGGCGATGAACAGGATCATGCCGTAGCGGTGGCTGATCTGCACCACGCGGGTGTGATCGCCCTTGTACTGGGCTTCCTTGATCACGTCGCCCCACCAGCTCGCCATGGTGTAGAGCACGCCCACGGTGCCGACGCCGAAGATGATCGGCGCTGCCGCGAACATGTGGTGCATCCAGGCGATCGCGCCGAGTGCCATGATGAAGGCCGAGACCGAGCCGACGGCCGGCCACGGAGACGGATCGACCAGGTGATAGTCGTGATGCTTGCCTTGCGCGGTCGCCATTTCCGTCTCTCTCCTTAGCCCGTGCCTGTCAGGCACTTATCCCCTTTGATTCCAATCCCCGGAGGTGAGCCCGGCGATCAAAGATTGCCTTTGCGCTTGTCGTCCTCGCCCGCTGCAAGCGGCTTCACCGCCGGCTCGCGCACCGGATAGAACGTGTAGGACAGCGTGATCGTACCCAGCCCGTCATTGTCGTGGTCATCGATAATCGACGGATCGACATAGAACACCACCGGCATCTCCCGCTTCTCGCCGGGCGCCATGGTCTGCTCGGTGAAGCAGAAGCAGTTGATCTTCTGGAAATAGGACCCGACCGTCAGCGGCGCGACATTGTAGGCCGCCTGGCCTGCGGTGGTGCGCGCGGCCTGGTTGGTCACGGTGTAGTAGATGGTCGTGACCTGACCGATATTGACCTCGATCTCGGTCTGCTCCGGCTCGAACTTCCAAGGCAGGCCCGGCGCGACATTGGAATCGAAGCGCACCGCGATCTTGCGCGCGATCGGCCCGGTGGCGGGCGCCGCGGTCGCGACCTGGGTGGTGCCGTTGAAGCCAGTGGCGCGGCAGAACCAATTGTAGAACGGCACGGCCGCATAGGAGGCACCGACCATCAGCGCGACCACGCCGCCGCAGATCGAGGCGACCAGTGCGTCGCGGCCAAGGCCACTGAAGAGGCCATTGAAAAGACCGCGTCCCTTCGTGGCCCTCCGGCTCTCATCCCGCGATATGGTCGGCTTCTGATCCATCTTTCCTACAATGGCCGAACTAGCACCGCTGGTCCCTTGACCATGGTGACCGCGAAAAACAGCACCACGAGCACGCCGAGCGCGAGTGCGATCGCAATCGAGCGCTGACGGCGGCTCTTCTTCTGCGCCTCGGTGAGGACGATTCCATCTGGCTCGGGTTTGTCGGGCATGCCAGCGTCATGCGCCCCCTACCATCGGAGCAACGGCGCGGAACACGACCTCGGCAAGCAGGGTCGCGAACAGCGCGAACAGATAAAGAATGGAGAAAGCAAACAATTTGCGCGTCGCGCGCAGCGACTGGCTGCGCTCGCGCCGCATATAGACGTTGATGGCGAGCACCAGCATGCCGGCGCCGAGCACCAGCGAGGTGACGCCGTAGATCCAGTCGAAATAACCGAGCGCCCAGGGCGCCGCAGCCACCGCGATCAGGACGACGGTGTAGAGCAGGATCTGCAGCCGCGTCGCGTCGGGGCCGGCGACGTTGGGCAGCATCGGGATGCCGGCGCGGGCATAGTCGTCCGAGCGGAACAGCGCCAGCGCCCAGAAGTGCGGCGGGGTCCAGAAGAAGATGATGAGGAACAGGAGCAGCGGCTCGACGTCGACCGTGCCGGTCACTGCGGCCCAGGCGACCACTGGCGGCAGCGCGCCGGCGGCACCGCCGATCACGATGTTCTGCGTGGTCCAGCGCTTCAGGAGCAGGGTGTAGATCACGACGTAGAAGAAGATGGTGAAGGCGAGCAGCGCGCCCGCAATCCAGTTGACGAGGATGCCGAGCGTCATCACCGAGAAGAAGGCGAGCGTCATGCCGAAGGCCATCGCCTCGGGCCTGGTGATGCGTCCGCGCGGGATTGGTCGGTTCGCCGTGCGCGACATCTTGGCGTCGATGTCGCCTTCCAGCGCCATGTTCAACGCACCGGATGCGCCGGCGCCGACCGCGATGCAGAGCAGCGAGGTGATCGCGAGCACGGGATGGAAATGCCCGGGCGCCATCATCAGCCCGACCAGCGCGGTGAAGATCACGAGCGACATCACCCGCGGCTTCAAAAGCGCGATGTAGTCGCCGACCTCCGCCTCGGAGATCCTGATATCGATGGCGTTCTGATCGAGGACCGACACTTAAACCTACTCGCTTCGTGATAGAGCCGCGGCGCCATCAAAGGCGCCGCGGCGAAGGGTTGCTTACTGAACGCGGGGCAGCACTTCGAACTGGTGGAACGGCGGCGGCGAGGGCAGCGTCCACTCCAGCGTGGTTGCGCCGGCCCCCCAGGGATTGGCTCCCGCCTCCTGCTTACGGGCGAACGCGTCGAACACGCAGTAGAGGAAGATCAGCACGCCGAAGCCCGAGATGTACGAGCCGATCGACGAGATGTAATTCCAGCCTGCGAACGCATCGGGATAGTCGACATAGCGGCGCGGCATGCCCGACAGGCCGAGGAAGTGCTGCGGGAAGAACACCAGATTGACGCCGATGAAGGTGACCCAGAAGTGCAGCTTCGCGAGCGCCTCGTTGTACATGTAGCCCGTCATCTTCGGGAACCAGTAGTACCAACCGGCGAAGATCGCGAACACCGCGCCGAGCGACAGCACGTAGTGGAAGTGCGCGACGACGTAGTAGGTCTCCTGGAGCACGCGGTCGACGCCGGCATTCGCCAGCACGACGCCGGTGACGCCGCCGACCGTGAACAGGAAGATGAAGCCAACTGCCCAGAGCATCGGTGCGCGGAACTCGATCGAGCCGCCCCACATCGTGGCGATCCACGAGAAGATCTTCACGCCCGTGGGCACCGCGATCACCATGGTCGCAGCGACGAAATAGGCCTGCGTCGCCGAGGACATGCCGACCGTGTACATGTGGTGCGCCCACACCACGAAGCCGATGCCGCCGATCGCGACCATGGCGTAGGCCATGCCGAGATAGCCGAACACGGGCTTGCGCGAGAAGGTCGACACGATCTGGCTGATCATGCCGAAGCCGGGCAGGATCAGGATGTACACCTCGGGGTGGCCGAAGAACCAGAACAGGTGCTGGAACAGCACCGGATCGCCGCCGCCGTCCGGCGAGAAGAAGGTGGTGCCGAAGTTGCGGTCGGTGAGCAGCATGGTGATCGCACCCGCGAGCACCGGCAGCGACAGCAGCAGCAGGAACACCGTCACCAGGATCGACCAGACGAACAGGGGCATCTTGTGCAGGGTCATGCCCGGCGCGCGCATGTTGAAGATCGTGGTGATGAAGTTGATCGCGCCCAGGATCGACGAGGCACCGGCGAGGTGCAGCGACAGGATCGCGAAATCGACGGCCGGGCCCGGATGCCCCGTGGTCGACAGCGGCGCGTAGATGGTCCAGCCCGCGCCGACGCCATTGGCGCCCGGCTCACCCTCGACGAAGGTCGAGATCAGGAGCAGCGCGAAGGAGGCCGGCAGCAGCCAGAACGAGATGTTGTTCATGCGCGGGAACGCCATGTCGGGCGCACCGATCATCAGCGGCACGAACCAGTTGCCGAAGCCGCCGATCATCGCGGGCATGACCATGAAGAAGATCATGATCAGGCCGTGACTGGTCACGAACACATTGTAGGTGTGGGTCTCGTGGAAGATCTGCACGCCCGGATACATCAGCTCGGCGCGGATCGCGATCGACATCGCAGCACCGATGATGCCGGCGATGACCGCGAAGAACAGGTACATCGTGCCGATGTCCTTGTGGTTGGTCGAATAGACGTACCGCCGCCATCCGGTCGGATGGGCGTGATCGTCGTGTGCGTGGTCTTGGGCGTGATCGCCGTGTGTCGCTGCACTCGTTGCCATTTTCAAATCCTGCCTTGCGTCCCGTTCGGACCCCGAGAGGTCCCGCCCTTTCGTCCCCTGAACCGGCGCTTACTGCGCCGGGCCGGCCGCGGAGGCGTAAGTGCTCGTGCCACCGCTCGCATATTTCTTCTTCGCCGTTTCAACCCAGGAGGCGAATTCCTGATCGCTGACCACGCGAATAGCGATCGGCATGAAGGCATGGTCCTTGCCGCAGAGCTCCGAGCACTGGCCATAATACATGCCGGTCTTGGTCGCCTTGAACCAGGTCTCGTTCAGGCGGCCCGGAATCGCGTCGATCTTGACGCCGAAGGCCGGCAACGCGAACGCGTGGATGACGTCGGCGCCGGTGGTCTGGACGCGAACCACCTTGTTCACCGGCACCACCATCTCGTTGTCGACGCCGAGCAGGCGGGGCTGCTTGTCCTGCGCCATCAGCGAGTCGAACTCGAACTTGCCGTTGTCGGGGTAGGCGTAGGACCAGTACCACTGCTTGCCGGTGGCCTTGATGGTCAGATCCGCCTTCGGCACGTCGAGCTCGAGGAACAGGAGGCGGAACGACGGCACCGCAATGCCGACCAGGATCAGCACCGGCACCAGCGTCCAGAGCACTTCGATCAGCGTGTTGTGGGTGGTCCGCGATGGCACCGGATTGGCCCTCGCGTTGAATTTCACGACCACGATCACCAGAAGCGCGAGCACGAACAGCGTGATCACGGTGATGAGCACGAACAGGAAATTGTGGAACCAGACGATGTTGTCCATCACCGGGGAAGCGGATTGCTGAAGCGTCCACTCCCACGGCGCCGGCTGTCCAAGCTCGGCAAATGCCGCGCCGCCAGTGGCCAGCGTCAGGCCAGCTACGACCAATCCCAGCAAGTGCCGGCCCATCCGGCCCATCGACATCCTCATGCCGCTCGCGCTCCCCTTACGAAATCACCCCAATGCACTCCCCTATTTTTGGGGAACGCTTATTCGATCCGCCCGTCCGACAAACCGCCGCGCAAGAATACCTCTAAGAGGAATTGGGGCCAGATCGCTAGAACGCCGAAATCAAGCCTCTCAAACCATAATTCTTGATGTATCGCAATGCAGTCTTGAGCCCGGTCTGCCAGCCATCACACGCAAGATATTTCAGACAAAATCACTGTTCCCGGGAGTGTCGCGGCTTGACAGCAGGATTGCCCGCTGTAGGCACTGAGCGGTCGCCCCCGCAGGAGCCTGATTCGCGCGGGAAAAGGCGACCCGCGCGGCGCGGGATTTGCTTGTTGGTTGCTTGGGATCCGCCTTTAAGCCGCCGTCATTTCCGTACCTGAGTGGAAGCGAAGCCGCCCAAACAGGTTGCGAACAGAGGGATCGACCCCGATGGGGCTTTCGACACGCATGGGCAAACCCGTTCCGTACCGCCATTTTGGCGCGCTGGCTTGTCTCCTGGTGGCCGCCATCCTCCTCCTGCCGGGCCTCGCGCATGCGCAAGGCGCGGTGCGCTCGGTCCATGGTGACTGGCAGATCCGCTGCGACACCCCGCCGGGAGCCCAGGCCGAGCAATGCGCCCTGATCCAGAGCGTCGTCGCCGAAGACCGCTCCAATGCCGGGCTGACCGTGATCGTGCTCAAGACGGCCGACCAGAAGAGCCGGCTGATGCGGGTGGTCGCACCGCTCGGCGTGCTGCTGCCCTCCGGCCTCGGCCTCAAGCTCGACAACCAGGACGTCGGCCGCGCCGGCTTCGTCCGCTGCCTGCCCAATGGTTGCGTCGCCGAGGTCGTCATGGACGACAAGCTGCTCGGCCAGCTTCGCTCAGCCAAGACCGCGACCTTCATCATCTTCGAAACCCCCGAGGAAGGCATCGGCTTCCCGCTCAGCTTGAACGGGCTCGGCGAGGGGTATGACAAGTTGCCGTAGCGACGCGAGGCCCCCCAGGCACTTGTCGCCTTCACACTCCCGGCTTCCGTCATGGCCGGGCTCGTCCCCGCCATCCACGCATCACGACGATCGCGAACGGACGTGGATGCCCGGGACAAGCCCGGGCATGACGACTGAGCGCGTGGCGCCCCACCTGCCCCCATCTTCATTGCGAGCGTAGCGAAGCAATCCAGAGTCTTTCCGCGGGTTACTGCCAGGAATGACGAGTATTGGCTGCCACCTGCCAGCAATTCACGCCCTATCGACGCGATAAAGCTCCGTCTCGCACCAGGTGCAGCGATAGATGCGGCCGGCACTGGCAACGGTCATCCCGGCGGCCTTCTGCCGGCATTTGGCGCAGACGACACCGCCCGTTGTTGCTGAGCCTGGATGGGCCGCAACGTACTGTTCGCGCGTGGGATAGGATTTCCAGCCGCGGCGATAGATGAGCTGGTTGACGAACAGGACCAGAGCCAGCACCGCGAAGCCGATGATCAGACCATGATACTGGTCCCAGAACGCAAGCAGGGAAATCCACATGCTTTGGCCGCCGCCTTCCATAAGGGTGCGCCGGTATAGGCTGAAAATCTTGAAAACCGGCTTAAGACGAGGGCAACCGAAGGAATGACCGGGCGCGATTCCGACCATGTCGTTTCGGTAATGTGACGGCCGGCCCCCTCGCCGAACGCTTTTGAAACCATTATCTTGCCCCACATCTCCCGATAATGGATCGCTGATGACCAACCCTGCCACAACCTCCCTGCTCGACCGCGCCAATCTCGACCGCGACCAGGTTCGCCACGAAGTCGCGCGCGGGCTTTCGGGCGCCGACGACGGCGAATTGTTCCTGGAATACAGCCAGACCGAAGCGCTGATGTTCGACAATGGGCGGCTGAAGCAGGCGACCTATGACACCTCGCAGGGTTTTGGCCTGCGCGCCGTGAAAGACGATGCGGTCGGTTACGCGCATTCCTCCGACGTGTCGCTGCCGGCACTGATCCGCGCAGCCGATGCGGTCGCAGCGGTCCGCGGCGGCTATTCGGGAAGCTTCGCCGCGCCGCCGCCGCACACCAATGTGCGGCTCTATGCCGACGACAATCCGCTGGAGGCGCCGGGTTTTGAGGCCAAGGTCAAGCTGCTCGCGGAGATCGACGCGTATTTGCGCGACAAGGATCCGCGCGTGCGGCAGGTCAGCGTGAGTCTGGGGGCGACCTGGCAGGTGGTTGAAATCCTCCGCCCCGATGGTGAGAGCTATCGCGATATCCGCCCGTTGGTGCGCGTGAACATTTCCGTTGTCGCCGGGCAGGGCGATCGTCAGGAAAGCGGCAGTAAGGGCTATGGCGGCCGCGCCGGCTATGCCGAATTCATCGAGACCAGGAACTGGCGCGACGCGGCTGACGGTGCGCTGCGCGAGGCGCTGGTGAATCTGGAATCCGTGCCGGCGCCCGCCGGCGAGATGGACGTGGTGCTTGGCGCTGGATGGCCCGGTGTGATGCTGCATGAGGCGGTCGGTCATGGCCTGGAGGGCGACTTCAATCGCAAGAAGACCTCGGCATTTGCCGGCTTGATGGGCCAGCAGGTGGCGGCCAAGGGCGTCACGGTGGTCGACGACGGCACCATTGCCTCGCGGCGCGGCTCGCTCTCGATCGACGACGAGGGCACACCGACCAACCGCACCGTGCTGATCGATGACGGCATCCTGGTCGGCTACATGCAGGACCGCCAGAACGCGCGTCTGATGAACATGAAGCCGACCGGCAACGGCCGCCGGCAGGGCTACGCCCATGTGCCGATGCCGCGCATGACCAACACCTACATGCTCGCGGGCGACCGCGAGCCGGGCGAAATCCTCGCCTCGGTGAAGAACGGCGTCTTCGCCGCGAATTTCGGCGGCGGCCAGGTCGACATCACCTCGGGCAAATACGTCTTCCAGTGCACCGAGGCCTACAAGATCGAGAACGGCAAGCTGGGCGCGCCCTTGAAGGGCGCCATGCTGATCGGCAACGGGCCGACCGACCTGCATCGCATCCGCGCAATCGGCAACGATCTCGCGCTCGATACCGGCATCGGCACCTGCGGCAAGAACGGCCAGGGCGTGCCGGTCGGCGTCGGCCAGCCGACGCTTCTGATGGAACGGATTACGGTGGGTGGTACGGGCGCATGAGCGTTGAGAAAATGACTGCAGCAACCAAGCCCAAGAGCGGCGACAGGCGCAGCGGCAAGAACAGCGGCAAGAGCAGCACCTGGCGCGGACAGCTCGTGCAGCTTGCCGGCATCGTCGCCGCCGTGTTCATCGCCAAGGGTGCGCTGGCCGAGCCGTTCTACGTGCCATCGGGCTCGATGGAGCCGACCTTGCTGATCGGCGATGCGCTGCTCGCCTCGAAATTCCCCTATGGCTACGGCACCTCGTCGCTGCCGATCCAGATCAACCTGCCGGAAACCGGCCGCGTCTTCGCCGAGACGCCGAAGCTTGGCGACGTCGTCGTGTTCCGCTGGCCCGGCGATCGCTCGCAGGCCTGGGTGAAGCGCGTGGTCGGTCTGCCTGGCGACCGCATCCAGATGCGGCAGGGCCAGCTCTTCATCAACGACCGTCCCGCCGAGCTGAAGCCGGACGGCGTCGGCCAGGCCGAGGACGACAGCGGTGGCAACGAGCCCGCCTATCGCTATGTCGAGACGCTGCCGAACGGCGTGTCGCATCTCATCTTCAAGATGCGCGACAACGGCCCGCTCGACAACACGCCGGAAGTGACGGTGCCGGCCGGGCATCTGTTCGTGCTCGGCGACAACAGGGACAACTCCGCCGACAGCCGCGTGCCGCTGCGCTCCGGCGGCGTCGGGCTGTTGCCGATCGACAATCTCGTCGGCCGCGCCGATGCCGTGCTCGGCTCCTGGGATCTCGGCATGCGCAGCCAGCCGGTTTGGACCTGGCTGTCGGGTTTCCGGATGGCCCGGTTCTTCACCGCGGTGAAGTGAGGCACGGAGATCGTAGATCGTAGGGTGGGCAAAGCGAACGCGTGCCCGCCACTTCTGTCGCCATCCTGGAGAGATGGTGGGCACGACGCGCGAAGAGCGCGCCTTTGCCTACCCTACGATTCCCAATGAGCCGCGACGAATTCCTCGCATTGACACTGCGCAATCCCGTCAACGTCGCTATCACCGACGCGCTCGCGCAGCTTGCGCTGCCGGATGCCTGGCTGGTGTCGGGATGCCTGGTGCAGACGGCGTGGAACGTGATCACCGGACGCGCGATCGGGCACGGCATCGCCGACTACGACGTGTTCTATTTCGACCCTGACACCTCGTGGGAGGCGGAAGACGCGGTGATCCGCAAGCTGGGGGCCAGCCTCGTGCATCTCGGCGCGAAGATCGAAGCGCGCAACCAGGCACGCGTGCATCTGTGGTATCCCGGCAAGCACGGTCTGCCCTATCCGCCGCTGACCTGTTCGACCGACGGCATCGACCGCTTCCTGACGCAAAACACCCAGATCGGCATCCGGCGCGCGGGCGATGGCTACGACGTCTATGCGCCGCATGGGTTCGGCGATGTCGCGGGATTGATCGCGCGACCCAATCCGGGGCCGAATTTTTCGGCGGTGAGTTACGCGGTAAAGGCCGCGCGATGGAAATCGTCGTGGCCGGAGATCACGGTGATTGCGGCGGAGTAGTGTCCCGGACGCGGCGCGGCACGCAGTGACGCGACGCAGAGCCGGGACCCAGCGACATGGGCCCCGGTTCAGCAGCGCACCACTTGCGTGCTGCGCTGCGCCCGGGGCACGAGAGAATCCCTACCTCACCACGCCCGACGTAAACCCCGCCTTCCGGCGCGGCGGCTTGATTTCCTTCTTCAGGAAGCATTTCGCTTCGCGTCCGGCGTAGCCGGGGCGAGCGAAGGTGAAGGCGCGGCATTTGTTGTCGGCGGTGCATGCGGCCTTGCAGGCCTCCTCGCCTTCGTCGGCCTTCAGTTCGAAATTGCGCAGGTCGCCGCCGGGGCGGTCGATCGAGGTCTCGACGCCCTCAACGCGCGGCTCGATCACGCCCGCGCCCCGAACGCCGGAGATGCAGCAATTCGCCGGAATGCGCGGCGGCACGGTGTTCTTCAGCCAGCACACCGCAGGCGCGCCCTCGACGTCGGGATAGCTGAAGCTCCAGGACCGGCAGCGCCGGTCGCGCTCGCACAGCAGCGCGCAGTCCTCGGGATCGCCTGACGCCACGGGCGTGTTGAAATAGTCCCCGCCGGGCCGGTCGAATGCCGTCTGGGCGCTGGCGGGCACGATGGCAAGCAGGACCGCCAGCAGCATGACCCACGCCATACCCTGTACCACGATCGTCGTCATGGCTCTTGCCATGACCTTTGCCATCAAGGCCCCAGCCAGGTGGCCCTTCCCCATCAGAACAGCTTTCGAGTTATTGAACGCGCTTAGGTTTTTTCAGCCGGCCATTTGATCGCCGCAAACCTGTATGGGCGATGAACGGCGGCGCGCCGCTCTTCCGGCTGAGTTAGAACGCGTAGTCCTCGTAGGCCGGTTCCACGGATTCCTTCCAAGGGCCGTGAAATTTTTCAAGCATCTCCTCGGCCGGCGTCCGTCCGCAATCGATGATGCGGTCCAGCGGCTCCAGATGGCGGGTCTCATCGCGGCCGATCTGGTCGATCCGGCCGCGGCGCCGCAGGCCTGCATGGGCCAGCACCAGGCATTCCTTGGCGATCTCGAAGAGATAGCGGTCCTTGATCCGGGCCTTGAAGCCAAAGCGCGGCACATCGTCGCGCAGCGCCTGGCGCTCATGCGCGCTCCAGTGCTTCACCAGATCCCAGGCAGCATCGAGCGAGGCGTTGTCGTAGAGCAGCCCGACCCAGAACGCCGACAGCGCCGGCAGCCGGCCCCAGGGACCACCGTCGGAGCCGCGCATCTCGAGGTAGCGCTTCAGCCGCACTTCCGGGAAGATGGTCGAGAGGTGATTGGCCCAGTCCGACAGTGTCGGACGCTCGCCGGGCAGGTTGTTGTTGCGGCCGTCGAAGAAGGCGCGGAAGGAAGAGCCCGACACGTCGATGTAGTCATCGCCGCGCTTGACGAAATACATGGGCACGTCGAGCGCATAGTCGATATAGCGCTCAAAGCCCATGCCGTCCTCGAAGGCGAAAGGAAGCATGCCGGAGCGTGCATTGTCGGTGTCGCGCCAGATCTCGGAGCGGAACGACAGGAAGCCATTGGGCTTGCCTTCGGTGAACGGCGAATTGGCAAACAAGGCGGTTGCGACCGGCTGAAGCGCGAGCGACACGCGCAGCTTCTTGACCATGTCGGCTTCAGAGGAGAAGTCGAGATTGGTCTGCACCGTGCAGGTGCGGTACATCATGTCGAGGCCGTATTTGCCGACCTTCGGCATGTAGTTGGTCATGATCTTGTAGCGGCCCTTCGGCATCACCGGAATGTCGGCGCGCGACCAGGACGGCGTCATGCCAAGGCCGAGAAATCCGATGCCGAGCGGGGTCGCGATCTCACGCACCTGCGCCAGATGCGCCATCAGCTCGCTCTGCGTCTGATGCACGGTCTCGACCGGCGCGCCGGACAATTCGAACTGCCCGCCCGGTTCGAGCGAGATCGCGCCGCCGCCGGTAACGTCGTAGAGGCCGATGATGTTGCCCTTCTCCATGATCGGCTCCCAGCCGAGCAGGAGCTTCATGCCTTCGAGCAGCGCGCCGATGCCCCGCGCGCCCTCGTAAGGCACCGGGCAGCGGCCTTCGAGCGTAAACGGCGTCTTCTCATGCTCGGTGCCGATGCGGAAGTCGTCCACCGGCTTGCAGCCGGCCTCGAACCACGCGACGAGCTCGTCGCGTGATTGCAGCGGCGTCATATCGATCTGGTCTCGCGCCATATCAAACTCTAATCAAAAGCGCTTCGACCGAACGCGCGCGGGTGACAGGGATGGTCCGCGAACCCACCGGTTGCGCGGACATGTTAGTTTGCTGCGGGATCATCGCAACGGTGTGCTTTCGTTGGCGACCGGCAGCTTCATCTCGCCGCAGGAGCAACCGAGACGGTCGAGCAGACCGCTGAGCTTGACGGCGTCCGCATCGGACAGTTTTGAGCCCACATACTTCTCGATTGCGGCGGAATAGGCACCCCACATCCGCTTCTGCAGCTCGCGACCGGCTTCGGTGATCTCGACGAACTGGCCGCGCTTGTCGATCTTGCATTCGCGGCGCACAGCGAGGCCCTCGTCAACCAGGCGGTCGATCAGCCGCGAAGTCGAATATTGCGGGATCAGCATCTGACGCTCAAGCTCCACGGGCCGCAGCTCGCCCGATGGCGCGCGCGACAGCTCGAGAAGCGCATCATACCAGGCGAGCGGCGGGAAGCCGGCCTTCTTCAGGTCCTGCTCCACGCAGTCGAGCACGCGGCTCTGCACCCGCATCAGGCGGATCCAGGCGGACGTCGCCTCGGTTGATGGTTTGCGTTTCATGGTCCCGCTCAAGTGAGTAGCCCGTTCTTAGCGCACTTGATGCACCTGCATCAATCTTGACTATTCCATGCAAATGCATGTAGGCGTTCTTTCGCCCCAACCAACCATCAGGAGGAGAAAATTCCATGAAACTCTATTACTCGCCGGGAGCGTGCTCGTTGTCTCCCCACATCGCCCTCCTCGAAGCCGACCTGCCCTACGAACTCGTCAAGGTCGATATCCGCGCCAAGAAGCTCGAGAACGGTGAGGATTTTCTGAAGGTCAACCCGAAGGGCCAGGTACCGGCGCTCGGTCTCGATAGCGGTGAGATCGTGACCGAAGGCCCGGTCATTGTCCAGATGATCGCGGATCGGGCCTCGGCCAAGGGCCTGGTGCCTGCGCGCGACAGTTCCGAGCGCTACAAGCTGCTGGAGTGGCTGAACTTCCTCACCTCCGAGGTGCACAAGAGCTTTGGTCCGATGTTCTCGCCGGTGCTGGCCGACGACGCCAAGGCGTTCTTCAGGGATCGCGTGATGGGCAAGCTGAAATATATCGACGGCCAGCTCGCCGGTCGCGACTATTTGATGGGCAAGCAGTTCACCGTCGCGGATGCCTATCTCTTCACCATGCTGACCTGGGCCGAACGGCTGAAGTTCGACCTTTCGGCCCTCACGAACCTGCTCGCCTACAAGGCCCGCGTCGGCGCACGGCCGAAGGTGCAGGAAGCCTTGAAGCGGGAAGGGCTCGCGCAGGCGGCGTGAGTCGTCACGACCACGGACAAGCAGAAGGCCGGATCGATGATCCGGCCTTTCGTTACAGCGGAACCTTACGCCGCCGACTTCTTCGGGGCGAAGCGGCCGTAGAAGGTCTCGCCCTTCGCCGCCATCTCCTCGAGCAGTTTTGGCGGGGTGAAGCGGGAGCCGTATTTGGCTTCCAGTCTGTGACAGAGCTCGACGAACTTCTTCGTTCCCATGAAGTCGATATAGGACAGCGTGCCGCCGGTGAACGGCGCAAAGCCGAAGCCGAGGATCGAGCCGACATCCGCCTCGCGCGGATCGGTGATGACGTGATCCTCCACGGTGCGCGCGGCTTCCACCGCCTGCACCACGAGGAAGCGCTGCTTCAGCTCCTCGACGTCGAGCGTGTCGGGGTCGAGCTGTTTGGGCTGGAGCGCTGACAGCCCCGGCCACAGGCTCTTCTGGCCCTTGCCCTTCTCCGGATAGTCGTAGAAGCCCTTGCTGTTCTTGCGACCGAGCCGGCCCTGCTTCTCGACCATCTCCACCATCAGCTTCTTCTGATCGGGATTGATGGCGTTGGGGCCAAGATCGGCTTCCGTGGCCTTCATGATCTTCAGACCGAGGTCGAGTGCGACTTCATCGGACAGCGACAGCGGGCCGACCGGCATGCCGGCCATCTTGGCGCAATTCTCGATCATCGCCGGCGGGACGCCTTCGAGGAACATCTCGTTGCCCTCGGCGACGTAGCGGCCGACGCAGCGATTGGCGAAGAAGCCGCGGCTATCGTTGACGACGATCGGCGTCTTGCCGATCTGGCGGACGTAGTCGAGCGCGGTCGCGAGCGCGACATCGCCGGTGTTCTTGCCGAGGATGATCTCGACCAGCATCATCTTCTCGACCGGCGAGAAGAAGTGGATGCCGACGAACTTGCCCTGGTCCTTGAAGTTCTCCGCCAGCGAGGTGATCGGCAGCGTGGACGTGTTCGACGCGAAGATCACGTCGGGCTTGAGATACTCCTGCGCCTTGGCGAAAGTGTCCGCCTTGACCTTGCGGTCCTCGAACACGGCCTCGATGACGAGATCGACGTCCTTCAGTGCAGCATAGTCGGCAGTCGGCGTGATGCGCGCGAGCAGCGCTTCGGCGTCCGTGGGCTTGGCGCGGCCCTTCTTGATCTGCTCCTCGATCACCTTCTGCGCATGCGCCTTGCCCTTGTCGGCGCTCTCCTGGTCGCGGTCGATCAGGACGACGTCGAGACCGGCGCGGGCCGAGACGTAGCCGACGCTTGCGCCCATGAAGCCGGCGCCGATCACGGCGATCTTCTTCACCTTGGTCGGCGGAACGTCCTTCGGACGCCGCGCACCCTTGTTGAGCTCCTGCATCGACAGGAACAGGCTGCGGATCATCGCGGCCGCTTCCTTCGAGCGCAGCACCGAGGTGAAGTAGCGCGACTCGACGCGCAGGGCGGCGTCGATCGGCAACTGCAGGCCCTCATAGACGCAGCTCATGATCGCACGTGCGGCCGGGTAGTTGTCGTAGGTCTCGCGGCGGTAGATGGCGTTGCCGGCCGGAAACATCATCATGCCGTTCTTCGAGAACACCGGGCCGCCGGGCAGCTTGAAGCCCTTCTCGTCCCACGGCGCGACCGCCTTGCCGCCGCCCTTGATCCAGTCCTTTGCCGCCTTGATCAGATCGGCCGCGGGAACGATGGCGTGGATCAGGTTGAGCTGCTTGGCCTTGTCGAGCACGACGGGATCGCCCTTGAGCAGGATGGTCATCGCGTCCTGCGGCGGCACCAGGCGCGGCACGCGCTGCGTACCGCCAGCGCCGGGGAACAGGCCGACCTTGACCTCGGGCAGGCCGAGGCGCGTCTTGGGATTCTCCGCCGCCACGCGATAGTGGCAGCACAGGGTAATCTCGAAGCCGCCGCCGAGCGCCAGCCCGTTGATCGCGGCCGCCCACGGCTTGCCGGAGGTTTCGATCGAGCGCAGTACCTGCGAGAAGCGCCGGCTCTGGTCGAACAGCATCTGGTTCGCGGCCGTCTCGCCCTGCTCCTTGAAGACCTTTGCGTAGGCCTGGTTCATGCCCTCGAGCATCGAGAGGTCAGCGCCGGCGCAGAACGCCTCCTTGCTGGAGGTGATGACGACGCCCTTCACGGCGGCATCCGCGGTGGTTTCCTTGACGATCGCGTCGAGCTCGCTGGTCGAGGTCTCGTCGAGCACGTTCATCGAACGGCCCGGGATGTCCCAGGTGACGAGCGCGATGCCGTCGGCGTCGGTCTCAACCTTGAAGTTCTTGTAAGCCATGTGGTGCTCCTCGGTGCCGCAGCCAGTCTTTCGGCGCGGCGGTTGACTCTGGATCTCGTAGGGTGGGCAAAGGCGCGCTTGCGCCGTGCCCACCATCTTTCGCGGAGACAGCAGTGGTGGACACGCTTCGCTTTGCCCACCCTACGACCGTCCGTTACACCCGTTCGATGATGGTCGCGGTGCCCATGCCGCCGCCGATGCACAGGGTCACCAGTGCGGTGGACTTGTTGGTGCGCTCGAGCTCGTCGAGCACGGTGCCCAGGATCATCGCGCCGGTGGCGCCAAGGGGATGGCCGAGCGCGATCGCGCCGCCATTGACGTTGATCTTGGCGTTGTCGATCTCGAAGGCCTGGATGTAGCGCAGCACGACGGAAGCAAAGGCCTCGTTGAGCTCGAACAGGTCGATGTCCGACTTCTTGATGCCCGAACGCGCAAACAGCTTTTCGGTGACGTCGACCGGACCGGTCAGCATCATCGCCGGCTCCGAACCGATATTGGCGAAGGCGCGGATCTTTGCGCGCGGCTTCATGCCGTATTTCGCACCCGCCTCCTTGCTGCCGAGCAGCACCGCGCCGGCGCCGTCGACGATTCCGGAAGAGTTGCCGGCGTGATGCACGTAATTGACGCGCTCGATCTCCGGATGCGACTGGACCGCGACCGCATCGAAGCCGCCCATCTGCGCCATCATGGTGAAGGACGGCTGAAGCTGCGCCAGCGACTGCATCGTCGTCGAGGGGCGCATATGCTCGTCCTTGGCGAGGATCGTGAGGCCGTTGATGTCCTTCACCGGCACCACCGACTTGTTGAAGCGGCCTTCGTCCCAGGCCTTGCCGGCACGCTGCTGGCTCTGCACGGCGTAGGCGTCGACGTCGTCGCGGGAGAAGCCGTACTTCGTGGCGATCAGGTCGGCGGAGACGCCCTGCGGCATGAAATAGGCGGGCACCGCCATCGAGGGGTCCATCGGCCATGCACCGCCGGAGGCGCCGATGCCGACGCGGCTCATGGATTCGGCGCCGCCGCCGATCACCAGCTCATGCTGGCCGCTCATGACCTGGGCGGCTGCGAAGTTCACGGCATCGAGGCCGGAGGCGCAGAAGCGGCTGATCTGCACGCCGGGGACGGCTTCGCCGAGGCCGGCTTTGAGTGCCGCGAAGCGCGCGATGTCGCTTCCCGCCTCGCCGACCGGATCGACCACGCCGAGCACGACGTCATCGACGGAGTCCACCGGCAGGTTGTTGCGCTCCTTCAGCGCCTGCAGCGGCACCGTGGCGAGCGCCAGCGCGGTGACCTCGTGCAGCGCGCCGTCCGGCTTGCCGCGGCCGCGCGGCGTGCGAACGTGGTCATAGATGAATGCCTCAGGCATGACGCCCTCCTGATGTGATGTCTAGATGCGATTGCGATCTGGCGACGGAAGCGGGCTTAAAATGCTTCCGCCGGCAGTTCCATGACGGTGGCGCAGCCGGCCTGGATGCGCGCGAGATTGGCGGCGGTCTCCGGCAGCATCCGCTCCATGAAGAAGCGGCCGGTGACGAGCTTGGTCGAGAGATAGGGCGTGGCACCACTCTCGGCAATCTTGGCATGCGTGACTTTCGCCATCCGCGCCCACATGTAGCCGAGCGCGACGAAGCCGAAGAGATGCAGGTAATCGGTTGCGGCGGCACCGGCATTGTCCGGCTTCGCCATCGCGTTCTGCATCAGCCAGGTGGTGGCCTGCTGGAGATGGCCGAGCGCGGTCGAAAGCGGGGCGACGAAAGGCTTCAACGCCTCGTCGCCGCCGTTCTCCTTGGCAAAGCCCATCACCTCGCCGAAGAACGCCATGATGGCGCGGCCGCCGTCGCGCGGCAGCTTGCGGCCGACGAGGTCGAGCGCCTGGATGCCGTTGGCGCCTTCATAGATCATGGCGATGCGCGCATCGCGCACGAACTGCTCCATGCCCTGCTCGGCGATGTAGCCGTGGCCGCCATACATCTGCTGCGCCTGCACCGCGTTGGCAAAGCCGTAGTCGGTGAGGAAGCCTTTCAGGACCGGCGTCATCAGACCCATGTGATCGTCGGCGGCCTGGCGGTCCTTGGGATCCTCGGAGCGGTGGGCGACGTCGCTCTTCAGCGCAGTCCACACCACGAAGGCGCGCGCAGCCTCGTTGAAGGCGCGGATCGACAGCAGCGTACGGCGCACGTCGGGGTGCACGATGATCGGATCGGCCGCCTTGTCCGGCGCCTTCGCACCGGTGAGCGCGCGGCCCTGGATGCGCTCGCGGGCATAGGCGACCGCGTTCTGATAGGCGACCTCGGACAGCGCGAGACCCTGCACCGCGACGCCGAGGCGAGCCTCGTTCATCATCACGAACATGCCCTGCATGCCCTTGTTCTCTTCGCCGATCAGCCAGCCGGTGGCGTTGTCGTAGTTCATCACGCAGGTGGAATTGCCGTGGATGCCCATCTTGTGCTCGATCGAGCCGCAGACCACGCCGTTGCGCGCGCCGACGGAGCCGTCGGCGTTGACCAGGAATTTCGGCACCACGAACAGCGACACGCCCTTGATGCCGGCAGGCGCGCCCTCGATGCGAGCGAGCACGAGGTGGATGATGTTGCCAGCGAGATCATGTTCGCCGGCCGATATGAAGATCTTCGTGCCCGTGATCTTGAAGCTGCCGTCGGCCTGGCGCACCGCCTTGGTACGGAGCATGCCGAGATCGGTGCCGCAATGCGGCTCAGTCAGGTTCATGGTGCCGGTCCATTCGCCCGCCACCATCTTGGGCACATAGGTCTCCTTCTGCTCGGGGGTGCCGTGCACGAGCAGCGCTGCGGTCGCGCCCATGGTCAGGCCGCCATACATCGCGAAAGCCATGTTGGCCGAGCACTGGAATTCGTTGACCGCCTGGCTCAGCGCCACCGGCAGGCCCTGCCCGCCATATTCGGTCGGCACGGAGAGGCCGAGCCAGCCGCCATCGGCGAGTTGCCTGAAGGCGTCCTTGAAACCCTTCGGCGTGGTGACGCTGCCGTCGTCACTGCGCTTGCAGCCTTCGAGATCACCCACGCGATTCAGCGGCTGGAGCACCTCTTCGGCGAGCTTGGCGGCTTCGCCCAGGATCGCCTCGCGCACGTCGCTCGACGCATCGGAGAAGCCCGGCAGATTGTCGTAGCGGTCGATCTGGAAGACGTCGTTGAAGAGGAAGTTCACGTCTTCGACAGGGGCTTTATAGATCGGCATGGCGTTCTCCCGGCATGCGGCCGTTAAGGGGTGGTATTTTTGATTCCCTGCGGCAGAGTGCTTGCCCGCGAGTCTAGCGGTTTCCGCAACCGCAGGGCAGTGTCATGATCGTGCAGCGAGTTGCTCCGCCATCAGGCGGTGCAGCATGTTGATGGCCTTGAGCGGACGCACCATCACCTTGAAATGCGTGATGCGGCCCTCGCTATCGAAGGTGATGATGTCGACGCCGTTGATCTCGATGCCGTCGATCACGTTCTTGAATTCGAGCACGGCGCCATTGGCGCTCTTCCACTCGCCGACATAGGTGAAGCCGGGACCGCCGAGCACCTTCTCGGCGCTCGACAGATATTTGAAGGTGATGTCGCGCCCGCGCTGCGGCGTGTGCACGACGGGACTTTCGAAGATGGCATCGGGATGAAGCAGGTCCCACAGCGCAGTGCCGTCGTGGGACCTCATGTAGCCGTACCAGGAATCGAGGCCGGTCATTCTCAGGGTGCCTCCCTTGATAAAAGGCGTTGGCAAAAAACTTGAAAACAACCCCATGCAAAGTAGCGAGAAGGCCGATGTCGGCTGGGCAAACCGGCTCTCGGCATATGCACATTGACGCATATGCGCCAATATGCATAAAGTCAAGTCAATTGCTCGGGACCTCTTAAAGGAGCCGGTGTCATGGCGCTGGGCGACGCAATCCTCGCATGCCTGACGGAACGTCCGATGACGGGCTACGAGCTCGCCAAGACGTTCGACTCCTCGATCGGCTTCTTCTGGAAGGCCGATCACCAGCAGATCTATCGCGAGCTCTCCAAGCTGCGCGACCGCGGCTACATCCAGGGCCGCGAGGTCGTACAATCCGGCAAGCCCAACAAGCTGGTTTATACGCTCACCGAAGAGGGACGAACAGCGCTGCGGCACTGGGCCGCGCGGCCGAGCACACCGCCCTCGATCAAGGACGATCTTCTGGTCCGCCTCCATGCGCTGGACAGCATCGAGATCGAGCCCCTGCGCACCGATCTGATGGCGCGCCTGGAGCACCACCGCGACCGCCACGCCAACTACGAGCGCATCCTGAAGAAGCGCTTCCCGGACGGAGAGGCGTCGGGTGTGCTCGACCTCGGCAATTTGCTGCTGCTCCGCCTCGGCGCGCGGCACGAGCAGATGGTGGCCGACTTCTGCGAGGAGGCGCTCGAGGCGCTGTCGACCATGAACGCGCGCGGGACCGTGGTGCCGATCGACGACGGCAAGCGCGAGAAGGGCTGAGTAAAAGCATAACGCGACGGCTAGACCGGTAGATGGGGTAACGGGCTCCCGAGAGGCAAGGCCGGCGCCACCCGCTCCGCCGTCATCGCCCGGCTCGACCGGGCGATCCAGTACTCCGAGACGATCATGATTGAATCGATAGGCCGCGGCGTACTGGATGCCCCGGTCGAGCCGGGGCATGACACCGTGAATGTGGCGACGGGGCGGTCCACAATGAAACCACCCAAGTTCTATCGGTATTCGCCCAGCTTGCCCCCCGCGCCCAACTTTAAGACAGCGACGACGGCTTCCTTAACCCGTTATTTACCGTAACAGAGAAAAGTCAGTTTTTGAGGCAGACGACCCGCGCCGAATGGAATTGTCTCTACAACTGGGACGCGCGGGAAAGCTGGAGGCATCGGGTGGGGTGCCGAAGTCGGAACCGGACAGAAGTCATGAATTCGCGCGTATCGTGGAGTGTTGACGGCATCGATCCATCCGTCAGGGAGCGCGCCGAGGCCGCTGCGCGCCGTGCCGGCATGTCACTCAACGATTGGCTGAACTCCACCCTCGGCGACACCGCCCCGCCGAACTTCCCCGGACCTTACGAGCAGCGTCCGCAGGCCCCACACCCGGCATCGAGTCAGGAAAGCCGCGACGTCGCCGACATCCACCAGCGGCTCGACGCGATCACCCAGCAGATCGAACGCATCTCAAAGCCCGCGCCGCGCCAGGACGCTTCGCGCGAACAGGGCGTCGCGCGGCAGCTGAACGACGCGATCTCGCGACTGGACGCGCGGCTGTCGCAGATCTCGCGGCCACAGGCGCAGGCGCCGCGGCCTGCACCGGTCGAGACCCGGCAGCGCCAGGCCGAGCTGGTCGAGCGCGCGGCAGCGCAGGTCTATCGCAATTCGCCGCCGCTCAGCCCCGCCTCGCTCGACGTTGCGGTGGCCGAAATCACCGCGCGACAGAACGAGCTCGACAGCTTTGCGCCCCGGCAGATGCCGCCGCGCGCGGCGCCCTCGATTGCACCCGCCGCGCCGATGGCTCCCGCCATGTTGTCTCCCTTGGCGGCTCCGATGTCTCCGCCCCTGGCGCCCGCTGCCCCCGTCTACGCGCCGCCGCCTCCGCAGCCGAGCGCCGATTTCTCCGCGCTCGAACGGCATCTGCTCAAGATCACGAGCCAGATCGAGGCGCTGCAGCGCCCCGATCACATCGAGCAGTCGATCACCGCGTTCCGCAACGAGCTTGCGGAGATTCGCCACGCCATCACCGAGGCGATGCCGCGCCGCGCGATCGAATCGATCGAGAACGAGATTCGCTCCCTGCATCGTCGCATCGACGAGACGCGCACCTCCAGCACCGACGGCCAGGCGCTCGCCGGCGTCGAGCACGCGCTGTCCGAGATCAAGCAGGTGCTGCGCACACTGACGCCGGCCGAGCAGCTCACCGGCTATGACGAGGCGATCCGCAATCTCGGCGGCAAGCTCGACCTGATCCTGCGCGCCAACGACGATCCCGGCACGGTGCAGCAGCTCGAAGGCGCGATCTCGGCGCTGCGCGGCATCGTGTCCAACGTCGCCTCCAACGAGGCGCTGGCACGGCTGTCCGAGGACGTGCAGCTGCTGTCGTCCAAGGTCGACCAGATCACGCGCCCCTCCGCCCCCAGCAGCGACGGTTTTGCGGTGCTGGAGCAGCGCATCGCCGCGCTCACCGCGGCGCTGGAGACACGCGAGCGGCCTGCGCCGTCCGAAAGCACCGAGCATCTGGAAAACGCAATCCGCGGGCTATCCGATCGCTTCGACCGCATGCAGGTCGGCGGCGACTCCGCCTCCACCTTCGCGCATCTCGAGCAGCGCGTGTCGTATCTGCTGGAGCGGATCGAGGCTGCGTCCGATCCGCGCAACGGCAATTTGAGCCGCGTCGAAGACGGCCTGCACGACATCTTGCGGCATCTGGAGCGGCAGCAGGCGACCTACGCCGCGCTGGCCGAGAGCCGCAGCTCGGCCCCGGCCTCCGATTCCGGTGTGATCGATCTCGTCAAGCGCGAGCTCTCCGACATCCGCTTCAGCCAGGCCGAGACCAACCGCCACACGCAGGACTCGCTCGAAGCCGTGCACAGCACGCTCGGCCATGTCGTCGATCGTCTCTCGATGATCGAGGGCGATCTGCGCGCAGTGCGCAGCGCGCCACCTCAGGCCGCGCCGCAGGCCTTCGCAGCACCGACGATGCCGGCCGAACCGGCGCGCAGCGAGATGCCGCAGCAGTCGCCCAAAGCCGACCTCAAGCCCGATCTGCCCAATCCGGCCGCGGCGCAGGCGGCCTTCGTCGCAGCACCGCGCGAATTCCACGCCGCAACGCCGGTCGCTCCGCCGCCGGTGCCGGCGGCACCGCCGGTTCCGCCGCGCGCGATCAGCGAAATCCTCGAGCCGCATGCCGCGCCTGCGCGCGCCGCAATCGCGCCCGAGTTGCCGCCGGATCATCCGCTGGAGCCGGGCACGCGGCCGAGCGGACGCGCCGCCACGCCGTCGGAGCGCATTGCCGCGTCCGAAAGCGCGATCAGCGACATCCCCGCCCCTCCGAAGGAGCCGGTGTCGTCGTCGAGCTTCATCGCCGCCGCACGCCGGGCCGCACAGGCCGCAGCCGCGCAGCCCGAGAAGCCCGCCCGTGGCGGCAAGGCTGGCGCGGGCGGCGCCACCAAGGACAAGAAGGAAGGCTCGACCATCACCTCGAAGATCCGCTCGCTGCTGGTCGGCGCGAGCGTGGTCGTGATCGTGCTCGGCACCTTCAAGATGGCGATGAACCTGCTCGAAGGCGGCGGCAGCGCCCCGCCGGTGCCGACGATGGAGAGTCCCGCAAGCGCGCCCGCACAGCAAGCGCCTGCGCCCGCCGAGAACAGCGCCAAACCCGCGGTACCCGAGCAGGTCACGCCGTCGATGACCTCGCCGACCCCGCTCGGCCGGCAATCCCTGAACAATGCCGCTCCCGTCAGCTCCGGCAACGCCGCATCGGTCGAGATCCCGCCCCCACCAGCGGTGACTGCGCCGTCGCCCGCCGCAGGCAATAGCGACATCACCGGCGCGATCCCGATGACGCCGTCGCGCGCGCGGTTCGGCACCGTCCAGGTGCCGCCAAGCGAGCGGCTGGCCGACGGCATCGGCGGTCCGGTGCTGCGCGCCGCCGCGATGAAAGGCGATGCGACCGCGGCCTATGAGATCGGCCTGCGCTTTGCCGAAGGTAAAGGCGTGGCTGCGAATTACGAGGAAGCCGTCAAATGGTATGACCGCGCGGCGCAGGCCGGCGTGGTGCCCGCGACCTTCCGGCTCGGCACGCTCTATGAGAAGGGCCTGGGCGTGAAGAAGGACGCCGACATCGCCCGCCGCTACTACACGCAGGCTGCCGAGCGCGGCAACGCCAAGGCCATGCACAATCTCGCAGTGCTCGACGCCGACGGCGGCGGACGCGGCCCCAATTACAAGAGCGCGTCGCTGTGGTTCCGCAAGGCCGCCGATCGCGGTGTCGCCGACAGCCAGTACAATCTCGGCATCCTCTATGCCCGTGGCATCGGCGTCGAACAGAACCTTGCCGAATCCTACAAATGGTTCAGCCTCGCCGCTGCGCAGGGCGATGCCGATGCGGTGACCAAGCGCGACGATGTTGCCAAGCGCCTCGACCCGCAGTCGCTCGCCGCCGCCAAGCTCGCGATCCAGACCTTCAGCGCCGAGCCGCAGCCCGACGATGCCGTCAACGTCGCGGCGCCTGCCGGCGGCTGGGACAGCGCCCCGGCGCAGGCCAGCACCAGGCCCGCGCCCAAGCCCGTCGCGGTCAAGCGCCAGGCCTTGCTCGCGCATTAGGACATCCGAACACAGGTGCCGTCCACCTCTCCCCAGCGGGGAGAGGTGATCCGAGTCCTTGGCTCGCACCGATTCAACCAAACTAAGCACGATCGTTCACCACGCCCAAAATTCCTTGTCCCGCCGCGCGCCAAATTCGGTTATTGAGGGACGCGGCAATCGTTCCGCCTTCCCGCGAGCATTCCGCAGTCCGATCCGTCTCGCCGGAACGCGCCCGATGCAGCTTTACCTCCCTATCGCTGATCTTCCGGTCAATGTGTTCCTGGTGCTCGCGATGGGCGCTGCGGTCGGTTTCGTCTCGGGCATGTTCGGAATCGGCGGTGGATTCTTGATGACGCCGCTTCTGATCTTCATCGGCATTGCGCCCGCGGTCGCGGTCGCCTCTGTCGCGAGCCACATCGCGGCTTCGTCCTTTTCCGGCGCGATCTCCTATTGGCGGCGACGTGCGATCGACCCGGCGCTCGCGACCGTTCTCTTATGCGGCGGCGTGACGGGCACCGCGCTGGGGGTGTGGACCTTCACCCAGCTGCGCGCGCTCGGCCAGCTCGACCTGATGATCGCGCTGTCCTACGTGGTGCTGCTCACGACAGTGGGCAGCCTGATGTTCTCGGAAGGCCTGCGCGCGATGATGCGGACGCGGCGCGGCGCCGTGCCGCTGCGGCGCACGCACAACTGGATCCACGGCCTGCCGCTAAAGATGCGCTTCAAGCGCTCGAAGATCTATCTGTCGGTGATCCCCGTCGTCGTGGTCGGCATCATCATCGGCTTCATCGGCGCCATCATGGGCATCGGCGGCGGCTTCATCCTGGTGCCGATCATGATCTATCTGTTGCGGGTGCCGACCTCGACGGTGATCGGCACGTCGATGATCCTGACGCTGGTCACCATGCTGTTCGCGACCATGCTGCATGCGGTGACCAATCATCTCGTCGATGCCGTGCTGGCGCTGATCCTGATGGTCGGCGGCGTCACCGGCGCGCAGTTCGGCGCGCGCGCCGGGCAGAAGATCCGCGGCGAGCAGTTGCGGCTGCTGCTGGGCCTGCTCATCCTCGCCGTGGGCTTGCGCTTTGCTGTCGAGCTCGTGCTCCGTCCCGAAGACCTCTTCACCATCCGCGAGATCGGGGTGACGGGATGATCGCGCGCGCAATCATCGCAACTCTCCTCATGCTGCTGCTCTGCAGTGCCGCGCGCGCCGAGCGGCTGATCGTATCGGTCTCCAACCACCGCGTCACCGTGACGCCGAACTATTCCGGCGAGGAGCTGGTGCTGTTCGGCTCGGTGGAGAGGGATGCGGCGACGCCTGCCAATCGCAACGCCTACGATCTCGTCGTCACCGTGCTGGGCCCGCGCGCCGACATGGTGACGCGGCGCAAGGAACGAAAGTTTGGCATCTGGATCAACACCGACTACCGGCAATTCTTGCAGGTGCCGAGCTATCTCGCGCTGTTCGCCAATCGCCCCTTCGACCAGATCACCTCGCCCGAGATCGCGCGGCGCCAGCAGATCGGACTCAACAACGTGCTGCTGACCCAGCGCGTCGGCACCGACTATGCCGACGTGGTGCCGGACGACGCGTTCCGCAGCGCCTTCATCCGCTTGCGCACGCAACGCGGGCTCTACCGCGAGGATCCGTCCGCGGTGACGTTCCTGACGCCGACGCTGTTCCGCACCGGCATTCCGCTGCCTGCCGAAGTGCCGATCGGGACCTATGAGGTCGAGATCAAGCTGTTCGCGAACGGCGCGCTCGTGACCAAGACCGAGACGGCGTTCGAGATCGTCAAGGTCGGCTTCGAGCAGTTCGTCGCCACCAGTGCCCGGCAGAACGGATTCATCTACGGCCTCGTCACCGCCGCCCTGGCGCTGATGTGCGGCTGGTCCGCGTCGATCGTGTTCAGGAAGGATTGAGGCGGGCTACGCTCTCTCCGCTCGTCGTCGCCCGGCTTGACCGGGCGACCCAGTATTCCAGAGGCCAGCATTGGCGACCTCGCTCTCGCAACAACGGCCGCGGAGTACTGGATGCCCCGCCTTCGCGGGGCATGACAGCTAAGGGCTAAGGCGCCTCGATCACCGTCGGCACGCCGGGCTCCAGCAGGCGCAGGCGCGGGCCGAAGCCGAGGACGTCGAAGGTCTTGCGCAAATCCTCGCCGTTCTGGCGGAAATGCGCCCAGCCTTCGGTATGGAGGGGCACGATCACCGCATCGGGAAACGCGCGCGCGGTCTCGATGGTGTCGTTGGTGTCCATGGTGAGATGGAACGGACCGCGCGTCTGCGCGGCGCCGGCAAACGGCAGCACCACGCCGCAATCGAAACGGCGCGCCACTTCCGCAACGCCATCGAACCAGGTGGTGTCGCCGCTGATATAGATCGAGCGGCTGTCCTTGTTGCTGGAGGACACGACGAAGCCGATGACGTCACCCGACAGCGGCTCGATGCCGGCCGGACCGTGGCGCGCCGGCGTCGCGGTGATGGTCAGCGTGTTGCCGTCGCGATCCCTCACTTGCGTCGTGTCCCAGGGCGCAAGGCCTTCGATGTGACCGCCGAGCCGTCTTGCGCCGGCTTCCGTCGTCAGCACGCGTTTCATCTTGAAGAGAAGCTCGCGGCCGGAATTGTCGAGATTGTCGGAATGCTGGTCATGGCTGAGCAGGACCGCATCGACCGGGCCGATCGCTTCGGCTTTTACGGCTGGCCCGATCGTCTTCTCCAGCTTCACATGCGGCAGTTGATAGGCGCCGGGACCATCGAAGGTCGGATCGGTGAGGAGCCGAAAGCCGTCGATCTCGATCAGCGCGGTCGGGCCGCCGATCAGGGTGATTGAAATGGGCATGACGGACTCCTGTTACGCGGCGGACTTGATCGCGACGGTTGGGGCGGGGCGCGTCACGAGATAAATGCCGATCGCCACCGGAAGGATCCCGAGCAGATCGCGCGCCTCGACATGCTCCCCGAGCACGAGGAACGCGAACAGCATGCCGAGCGGCGGCATCAGGAAATGATATGCACTCGCCGCGGTCGCGCCACACACTTTCAGGAGATGGAACCAGAGCAGATAAGCGAGGATCGAGCTGCCGAGCACCAGGAAGGCGAAGGCGCCGATGAGGCCGGGCGTGTACTGGATCGCGTGGACATCCGCGAACGTTAGCGCGATCGGCGTGAGCACGATCCCGGCTGCCATGTTCTGGATGCCGTTGCCGATCCACAAGCTCCCCTTCGGCGCAAACAGCTTGAACAAAATGGTGCCAGCGACGATGGAGGCGAGCGAGGCCAGCGTGAAGACGATGCCGTGCGCGCTGTCGGTGCCGTCCGCGAGGCGATGCCAGACGATGAAGGTCACCCCGACGACGCCGAGCAGCAGACCGCTCGCCTTGCGCCAGGTCATGCCCTCGCCGAGCAGCAGCGCGGCAAACGCTGCCGTGAACACCGGATTGGCCGACACGATCAATCCGCCAAGGCCGGCGGAGACCGATTGCAGGCCGGTGTAGCCGAGCCCGAGATAGAGCGCGTTGTTGGCGATGCCGAGCACGGCGAACATTGCAACGTCACGCCAGGTCATCTCCCACGCGTCGCGGCGCAGCGCCGAGATGCCGAGGATCAGAATGCCGGCGAGCGAAAAGCGCGCCGCGAGCAGGATCAGCGGCGGGCAGTCGGTGACGCCGATCTTGCCGGCGACGAAGGCAAAGCTCCAGAGCAGGCAGAACAGGCCGATGTAGAGCGGCAGCGGATTGAAACGGGTGCGGGGGACGGCGATCGAGGGGGCGAGCGACATGCGAATTCTCCTGAGCCCTCGATCTAGGGGCGCCCCTTGTCATTTGGAAATTAAATGATTAACTTCAGGCTAGTGGATTTATGAATGGAGGCGGCGATGCTCGATCTGGAGCTCTTGCGCAGCTTCGTCTCGGTGGTCGATGCCGGCGGCTTCACCCGCGCGAGCGAGCGCGTCCATCGCACGCAGTCGACGGTCAGCCAGCAGATCAAGCGGTTGGAAGAGGACGTCGGCCAGATGCTGCTGCACCGTGACGGCAAGGACGTGCGGCCGACGGAAGCCGGCGAGCGGCTGCTCTCCTACGCACGGCGGCTGTTATCGCTCGCCGAGGAGGCGCGCGACGTGCTCAGCCAGCCGGGCAGCGAAGGCGCGATCCGGCTCGGCATCCCCGAGGATTTTGCCGCCTATCGGCTGGCGAAACTGCTCGGCACGTTCTCGCGCTCGCATCCCGGCCTGCGGCTGGATGTACGGGCGGACCAGAGCAAGAACCTGGCCCGCGACCTCGAACGCGGCGAGCTCGATCTGGCGCTGTTCAAGCGCGAGGCGGGCGAGAAGGGTGCGATCGCGGTGTGGCCGGAGCGGGTGCATTGGGTGACCAGCAAGAGCCATCCGATTCAAGCCGATGTGTCATCGGTGCCGCTGATCGGCTTTCCACTCGGCTGCCTCTACCGCGCCGGCGCCATCCACGCGCTGGAAAGCGCCGGCCGGCCCTGGCACATGGCCTATACGTCATCGAGCCTCGCCGGCATCCAGGCCGCGGTCGCCGCGGGCATGGGGCTGAGCATCTTGTCGGAGATGGCGATCCAGTCCGATCATCGCGTGCTGACCGCCAAGGACGGCTTTGCACCGATCAACAGGACGGAAGTGGCGCTGATGGCGGCACCGGGCGCGAGCCCGGCGACGTTGCGGCTTGCGGATCGGCTCGCGGAGTTCTGCGATACGGTGCAGGCGAAGGCGGCTTAGCGAGCCGACGGCTACGTGTGTTCGACCAAAGCTTCTTTGGCCAGCACCCAGCCAGAGAGGCCATACGACGAACTTAGAATGAAGCCTTTGACGTCCTTTGCCGCGAGCACCTGCGCCGCAGCAGCCAAATCGGCCGCCCACGGCCCTGGGGCGCCCGCCATACGATAGGACTCCGCGATCGCGGAGCCATACTCTACCAACACCTACTCAATGAAAACACCGCCAGTGAGAAGATGATGTTTTCGAATGCATCGTCCTCGAACTGGTATCCCTCGACACCATTAAAAACGATGGTGCGGGGGCGCTGTTCGCGCTTTGCAGCGTCTCTAGGATCTGGCCTCGTGTGGAGTTTGATCTGGCGGGTTTCGCAGTTCACCTCGTACGAAACGACGAAATCATCATGAAGAGACGGCAGCATAGTCGTTTCCTCAACAACACCGCGACGCTGCAATCGCATGGACGCGATTGTCGCCGAGGAGATGCGCGGTGAAGTGCCGCGCGCCGAACACGCGCGCGAATGCTTCATCGCGGATGCTGAGGCCACCGGCATAGGCGCCGAAGGCCGGCATCACGGCCCGCATCCCGTCCGAGGCAAAGCACCGTCGCTCCATCGAGCGGCCGCGCGCGGTGACGCGCGCCTTGGGATGGAGATGGCCGGCGATCTCGCCCTGCGCGCCGGTCGGCTCGTGGCGGAAAATGATCGGGCCGATCGCGACTTCGTCGGCAACGGTGCCGCCGAGATCGCGCGGCAGCGCCGGGTCGTGATTGCCTGAAATCCAGATCCAGTCGCGGCCAGTCTGGAGCGAGGTCATGGCGTCGCGATCCCCGTTCGACAGCCGCTCATGCGCGGAGCGATCATGAAAGCTGTCGCCGAGCGCAATCACGACCTGCGGATCGTGCCGCGCGATCACGGCCGCCAGCCGACCGAGCGTCGCGACCGTGTCATAAGGCGGCAGCAGCACGCCCCGCGTGGCGAAGCTCGAGCCTTTTTCCAGATGCAGGTCGGAGACGACGAGCAGGCGCTGCACAGCCCAAAACAATGCGCCGGAGAGATCGGCGACGAGGGACACACCCGCAACGTCGATAGTGCGCGTTGAAGTAATCGAAATGGCCACCTGCTCCGTCATGGCCGGGCTCGTCCCGGCCATCCACGTCCTTGCGGACGCGAGAAAGCCGTGGATGCCCGGGTCAAGCCCGGGCATGACGATGTGGGAAGAGCGGTGCCCCAAAGATTCATTCGCGCTGACAGTCTACGACATCGCCTCTTTGACGAGCTCGTCGGCGGCCTCCGCCAAAAGCTCGTCTGCAGCTTCGCCATAAACTGACTCGCGGCCGATTTCCAGCATCACGGGAACGGCGAGCGGGGAGACGTGGTCGAGTTCCCGGTGCGTGACGCGGCCGTGGATGCGCGCGAGCATGTCCCCCAGCCGTCGCAGGTCGAGCAGGCCCGTTGCGGCATCGGCGCGCGCGGCGCGCAGCAGCACGTGATCGGCCTGGTGCTTGCGCAGGACGTCGTAGACGAGGTCGGTCGAGAACAGCACCTGCCGCCGGCTCTTGTCCTCATCCGTGAAACGGCGCTCGATCAGGCCTGAGATCAGCGCGCAATTGCGGAACATGCGCTTCATCAGCGCGGACTCGGCGAGCCAGGCCTCGAGGTCGTCGCCCAGCATATCAGGATCAAACAACGCGTTGAGATCAAGCCGGCCATTGCGGATCATGAAGGAAGCATCACCCAGCCCCCAGATCGCAACCGCATATTCATTGGCCACGAAACCGAGCGGCCGGGCGCGAGCGCGCTCCAACCGGCGCGTCAGCAGCATGCCGAGCGTCTGATGCGCGAGCCGCCCCTCGAAGGGATAGCAGATCAGGTAATGCTTGTTGCCGCGCGGAAAAGTTTCGACCAGCAGCTCGCGCACCGCCGGCATGCGGGAAACATCCTTTTGCAGCGACAGCCAGTCGCGCACCTGCTCCGGCAGGGCACCCCACGCGCGCTTGTCATCCAGCAGCCGGCGCACGCGCTCGGCCAGATAGGTCGAGAGCGGAAACTTGCCGCCCATATAGGACGGCACCTTTGGATCGGCGTCATGTGCGCGGGAGACGTAGGCCTGATCCTCGGCCAGCGCCTCGTAGCGCACCACCTCGCCGCCGAACACGAAGGTATCGCCGGGGCTGAGGCCCTCGATGAAATATTCCTCGATCTCGCCGAGCACTCGGCCGCCGCGCGCGATCGCGCCGGTCGAACCGCTACCAGTGGAGCGCGAGCGCACCAGCCGCACCTTGAGCATCGGCTCCTCGACGATAGTGCCGACGTTGAGGCGATAGCTCTGCCGCACTTTTGGATTGGCGACGCGCCAGCGGCCCTGCTTGTCCCGCTTGATGCGCGCGAAGCGCTCATAGGTCTTCAGCGCATAGCCGCCGGTAGCGACGAAATCGACGACGTCGTCGAAATCCTGCCGCGAGAGGTCTGCGTAAGGCGCGGCGGTGCGCACCTCGTCGTAGAGTTCGTCAGTGAGAAACGGCTCGCCGCAGGCGCAGCCGAGCACGTGCTGGGCGAGCACGTCGAGCGCGCCGATGCGCAAGGGCGGGGTATCCTGCGCATTCTCGGCGATCGCATCGATCGCGGCGCGGCACTCCAGCACCTCGAACCGGTTGGCCGGCACCAGCACCGCGCGCGAAGCTTCATCGAGGCGGTGATTGGCGCGGCCGATGCGCTGCATCAGGCGCGAGCAGCCTTTGGGTGCGCCGATGTTGATGACGAGGTCGACGTCGCCCCAGTCGACGCCGAGATCGAGCGACGAGGTGCAGACCACGCCGCGCAGTTTTCCCGCCGACATCGCGTCCTCGACCTTGCGACGCTGCGCGACGTCGAGCGAGCCGTGATGCAGCGCGATCGCAAGGCCGTCGTCGTTCATGCGCCAGAGATCCTGGAACAGCATCTCGGCCTGGCTGCGGGTGTTGACGAAGACGAGCGTCGTCTTGTTCGCCTTGATCAGCTCGTAGACCTCGGCCAGCGCGTGACGCGCGGTGTGGCCGGCCCAGGGCAGGCGCTCATTTGTATCCAACATCTCCACGATCGGCGCCGCGGCTCCGCCGGCCATGACGATATCGGCAGCGGCCGCCTTGCCGCCCGGCTGCGGCATGAGGAATCGCGCCAACGAGTCCGGCTCTGCCACGGTCGCCGACAGGCCGATCATGCGCATGTCGGGCGCGAGCCGCCACAGCCGTGCAAGCCCGAGCGAGAGCAGATCGCCGCGCTTGGAGGTGACGAGCGCATGCAGCTCGTCGAGCACCACGCGCCTCAGCGATGAGAACAGGAACGGCGCGTCGTCGGAGGACAGCAGCAGCGCAAGCTGCTCGGGCGTGGTGAGCAGGATGTCCGGCGGATAGCGCCGTTGGCGCTGCCGCCGCGACACCGGCGTGTCGCCGGTGCGGGTCTCGACCTTGATCAGGAGTCCCATCTCCGCAATCGGCCGCTCCAGATTGCGCGCGATGTCGACGGCGAGCGCTTTCAGCGGCGAGATGTAGAGGGTGTGGAGGCCGCCGGCGCGCTGAACGGCGCGGCCGGTGGAGATCAGCTTGTGTTTGTCGTCGGCACGCAGCGGTGTCCGTGGCCACCCCCCTCCCCGCGCTCCAAGGGGGGACGGAGAGGACAGCTCCACCAGCGTCGGCAAAAATCCAGCCAGCGTCTTGCCGGCGCCGGTCGGCGCGATCAGCAGCGCGGAGCGACCCTCACGGGCCTTTTCCAAGAGCGCCAATTGATGCGCGCGCGGCGACCAGCCGCGGGCCGCGAACCATGTCTGGAAGCGGTCGGGCAACAGCGCGGCCGGCTCGGCCAATGCGGTGAGGATACGGGACGGCACGGCGGTAGAGGTAAGCCGTGGGAGCGGGTTCGTCGAGGGTAACCGAGCGATTTGGCTGGTGCCGGCAGCTTCGTAGGGTGGGCAAAGCGAAGCGTGCCCACCTCTTCTGTTGCAATCACGGTGGGATGGTGGGCACGGCGCAAGGGCGCCTTTGCCCACCCACGGCTCCTCGTCGAGAGGTAGGCGCCTCCGCTATTCCGTCACCGGCTTGTCGGAAACCTGCCAATCCTTGCCGTTGAAGATCGAGATGAACAGCGTCTTCATCGGCGTGTAGTCATCGGGCGTGTAGCTGAAGTCCACGCCGTCGAGGAAGAACGGCGAATGGAAACCCTTGAGGTTCGCGGCCTGCTTGAGCACGTTTTCGCGCGTCAGCTCGTCGCCGCAGCGGCGCAGGATCTCGCCCATGCTTACCGCCTGGCCGTAACCGGCATAGGCGATGGTGTTATCGGGATCGACGTTCGGCAGATAATTCTTGCGCAGCGTATCGAATGCAATGACGTCCTTGTCGTTCTCCCAGGGGCCGGGGCCGGCGTCCTTGGAATAGCGGATCGCGACGATGCCGTTGGCGTTCTCGAAGCCGGCAGCACTCAGGATCGACTTGCCGGTCGAGCCCGCCGAAAGCAATTGCAGCGGCTTCCAGCCGAGCTCGGCGGCTTTGCGGATCGACTGCGACGACGCCTTGCCGGTCGAGATGTTGTAGAAGACGTCGGCACCCGACTTCGAGAGGTTAATGAGCTGGGAATCGATGGTCGGATCGGTCAGGTCGTAGGTCTGCTCCAGGAGCACCTGCGCGGTGCCGCCGGCATCCGCCAGCACCTTCTTGAAGGGCCCGAGGAAGTCCCGACCGAAATCATCGTTCTGGTAGAGGATGCCGATCCTGGCATTCGGCTTCACGCTGATGACGTGCTTGGCGAGAATGCGCGCTTCGGTCGGATAGAGCGGCAGGCCCGCCATCGTCCATTTGAATTCCTTCGGGTTGTTCCATTTCGACGCGCCGGTGTTGAGCAGGAGCTGCGGCACGCCCTTGGAATTGAGATATTTGTGCACGGCGGTCTGCGGCGCGGTGCCGAGCGAGCCGTAGAGCGCGAGCACCTCCTCCTGCTCGACGAGCCTGCGCGTCGCCTCGACGCATTTCGGCGCGCTGTAGGCATCGTCCATGGTGAGGAATTTTACCTTGCGCCCGTTGATGCCGCCCTTCTCGTTCAGCATCTGGAAATAGGCTTCGCCGACGCGACCCAGCACGCCATAGAGCGAGCCGGGGCCGGAATGCGGCACGGTCTGACCAATCTTGATCTCGGTGTCGCTGGCGCCCGCATCATATTTCTTCTCGGCGGCCCAGACATAGGGCGCGGGCAAAGTCGAGGCTGCGATGGTGGCAAATGCGCCGGCGCCGAAATCACGCCGCGATGGATTTTTTGTCATTGGCGTTGTCTCCCTGATGCCGCGCATTGTGCTGACATCAGGATGCGCATCGCAAGTAGGAAAGCGGCGCTTTGCCGCTCAATTTGCCGCAGCGCCAGCGCCTAGACTCAAGTTTTCTCTGCGACGACGACGAGGCCGCGGACCGGCTCGTTGTTCTCGTTACGCGGCGAGGCCGGCTCCAGCGTCAGCAGCCTGAAGCCTGCCTTCGCGAGAGCGCCGCGCACATATTCCGCGGCATGGGCATAGCGCAGGCCCTCGCCCAGGACGACGCCGCTGCCGTCATGAGTCTCGAGCGTGAAGCCGAGCGTGCCGCCGGCCGCGAGGACGCGTCGCGCTTCGATCAGCACCGGTGCGAGATCGGACAGATATACAAACGCATCCGCAGCCACGACCAGATTCGCGCTCGCGTCCGGTTTGCTGCGCAGGCCGTCGATCATGTCGGCGACTTCCAACTCGGCGTAGAGACCGGTGGCGCGCGCCTCCTTGATCATGCCCGGGGACAGATCGATGCCGATGAAATGGTCAACCTGCTTGGCGAAGGCACTGGCCGCAAGGCCCGTGCCGCAGCCGAGATCGATCGCGCGCTTGAAGAAGGCCGGCTTCTTCGCTGCGACGCGCGCGGCCAGCACCGCCTTGAAGATCAGCGCTGGGGCGCGATAGCCGAGATCGTTGATCAACGCATGCTCGAAGCGCGGCGCGTACTGGTCGAACAGCGCCTGCACATAGGCTTTCGGCATTTCCGCCATCTGTGCGTCGCCGAGCCGCATCAGATGCAGGCCGGCGCCATGCTGGTCCTCGGGATCGGATCGCAGCGCTTCTCGGAATGCCGCGATCGCCTTGTCACGCTCGCCGAGCTGCTGACGGATTTCGCCGAGCGTGAACCAGGCCGATGTAAAATTCGGCGCGAGCTCGATCGCCTGCTCGAACAGGTCGGCCGCGGCCGGTAAATCGCCCTTGAGCTGGAGGTCGCGCGCGAACTCGAAACGGCGGTCGGCCATCAGATCGCCGGAGGACAGGAAGAGGCGGAGGGGCATGGAACTCGGCTCGTCATTGCCGGGTCTGATCCGGCAATCCATCAAAAAAGGAAGTGTTTAAGAAGATGGCTGCGCGGGTCAAGCCCGCGCATGACGGGTGAATTTCCGGGCTCGCGCTACCATATGACGCCCATGCGCCCGCAAGACATCCTGTTGCCAACTGCTGCCGGCCTGTGCTGCAAGCCGGGCGGTTTCCATATCGATCCTGTCCGCCCCGTCGAGCGCGCCGTGATCACCCACGGTCATTCCGACCATGCGCGTGCCGGCCACGGCGCCGTGCTGGCGACGCAGGAGACGCTGGACATGATGCGCCTGCGCTACGGCGAGAATTTTGCCGGCACGACGCAGGCGATCCGCTATGGCGAGGAAATCCGGCTCGGCGACGTCAAGGTGAAGTTTCACCCCGCGGGCCATGTGCTGGGCTCGGCGCAGATCGCGGTGACCTGCAAGGACACCTGCATCGTCGCCTCCGGCGACTACAAGGACGCGCCGGATCCGACCTGCGCGCCGTTCGAGCTCGTGCCCTGCGATATCTTCATCACCGAGGCAACGTTCGGGCTGCCAGTGTTTCGCCATGGCGACGCGGCGGACGAGGTTGCGAGGCTGCTCGCCTCGGTCGCGCTGTTTCCGGAGCGCGCGCATCTCGTCGGCGCCTATTCACTCGGCAAGGCGCAGCGCGTCATCGCGTTGCTGCGCGGGGCCGGATACGACGCGCCAATCTACCTGCATGGCGCGATGGAGACGATCACGCAGTATTATCAGAGCCGCGGCATCGAGCTCGGCGAGCTGCGGCCGGCGAAGGGCATGAAGAAGGCGGCTCTCGCCGGCACCATCACGCTGGCGCCGCCGTCGGCCACCTCGGATCTCTGGACCCGGCGCTTTCCCGATCCGGTCACCGCCTTCGCCTCGGGCTGGATGCGGGTCCGTGCACGGGCGCGGCAGCGCGGCGTCGAACTGCCGCTAGTGATTTCCGACCACGCCGATTGGGACGGCCTCACCGCGACGATCGCGGCCACCGGCGCCGGCGAGATCTGGGTCACCCACGGCCAGGAAGACGCGCTGGTGCATTGGTGCAAGAGCAAAGGATTGCGGGCGCGGCCGCTCGATCTCGTCGGCTATGGCGATGAGGAGGAGACCGAGACGCCGATTGCAAGCGAGGCCGAGGCATGAACCGCTTCGCCGAATTGCTGGACCGCCTCGCCTACGAGCCCGGCCGCAACAACAAGCTGCGGCTGATCACCGGCTATTTTCGCGAGGTCGGCGACCCCGACCGCGGCTATGCGCTGGCCGCGCTGACCGGCGCGCTGAGCTTCAAGCACGCCAAGCCGGGATTGATCCGCGACCTGATTGCGGCGCGCACGGACGAGGTGCTGTTCGGGCTGTCGTATGATTACGTCGGCGATCTCTCGGAGACGGTCGCGCTGATGTGGCCCAAGAGCGAACTGGCTGGTCACAACAACCCGCCGCCACCAACCCTCACCGACGTGGTCACCACGCTGCGCACGCTCGGCAAGACCGAGCTGCCGGGCCAGCTTGCGCGCTGGCTCGACGAGCTCGACGAGACCGGCCGTTGGGCGCTGTTAAAACTCGTCACCGGCGCGCTTCGCATCGGCATCTCCGCGCGTCTGGCAAAAACCGCGGCTGCCGCACTCGGTGACAAGGACCCGCATGAGATCGAGCTGATCTGGCCCGGCCTCGCCCCGCCCTATCTCGATCTGTTCGCCTGGCTCGAGGGCCGCGCCGAAAAACCCGTCAACCGCGATCCCGCGCCATTCCGCCCGGTGATGCTGGCGCATGCGATCGAGGACTCAGATTTCCAAAGCCTCGATCCTGCCGACTACATCGCCGAATGGAAATGGGATGGCATCCGAGTGCAGGCGGTCGCAGGCCGCGACGATCGTGGGCACATCACGGCGCGGCTCTATTCGCGCACCGGCGAGGACATCACGGGGAGCTTTCCGGACCTCGTGCCGTCACTGCATCTGCCCGGCGCGATCGACGGCGAGCTGCTGGTCGTGCGCGACGGCCGCGTGCAGAGCTTCAACGTCCTCCAGCAGCGGCTCAACCGCAAGGTCGTGTCGCCGAAGCTAATCAAGGAATTTCCAATTCACCTGCGCGCCTACGATCTGCTCGGCGACGACGAGAACGATTTGCGCGAGCTGCCCTTTGCCGAGCGGCGCATGCATCTCGAAACGTTCATCAGGAAGCTCGGCGATACCAGGATCGACCTGTCGCCAACGGTCGCGTTCGAGAGCTGGGACGCGCTCACCGCCGCACGCGCCGATCCCGCAAGCGCCGGTGCCGGCGAGGACGCCGAGGCCGTCGAAGGCGTGATGCTGAAGCGGCGCGATGCGCCTTATCTGCCGGGACGGCCGAAGGGACAGTGGTGGAAGTGGAAGCGCGATCCCCACATCATCGACGCCGTCTTGATGTATGCGCAGCGCGGCCACGGCAAGCGCTCGTCCTATTATTCCGACTACACCTTTGGCGTCTGGACCCAAGGCGAAGCCGGCGACGAGCTGGTGCCGGTCGGCAAGGCCTATTTCGGCTTCACCGACGAGGAGCTGCTCCAGATCGACCGCTTCGTCCGCCGCAACACCACGGAAAAGTTCGGTCCCGTGCGCCATGTCGTGCACGAGCCCGACAAGGGGCTGGTGCTGGAGGTCGCCTTCGAAGGATTGCAGCGCTCGCCGCGGCACAAGTCCGGCGTCGCCATGCGCTTTCCCCGCATCAGCCGCCTGCGCTGGGACAAGCCGCCGCGCGAGGCCGATCGGCTGGACGCGCTGGAAAAGCTGCTGAAGGCCGAGGTGGCCGAAGCCGAGGCATAGCCGGGGAAAGTGGTCCCGCCGCCGGCCAGCGCAAAGCCGGCGAGCATATATGCACAGAACCCGCAATCGGCCCCGGCGGCGGTCCCAGAACTTGCACGATGCCGGCATCGACATCGCGCCGCGCTCTTATGGGGCGGACGCAGTGGGATGAGAATTGATGGGCGTTCACACCCCCATGAAGATGCGCATTTACCTTACCGCTGTTGCTTTCCCGCGACGCGCCGGGTGGCATCCAAGGTCGGCGCGCCCGCAGTTTGCCTGATATTAAAATCCGGTAAGCCGATTGACGGGGGAACGCGGGTTCCCCATCTGCCTCGCCGTGCCCTATAATGGGGTTCGAATCCGCAGGAGTTTTTAGATGGCCAACGACGTCAGAGATTTGCCGGCCGGCCACAGCGATGGCCTGAACCGCTTTCTCGGCGGCTCGCCGCTGGCGGTCGCATTCCGCCTGATCCTGCTCTCGATCCTGGTCGGCGTCGTGCTGGCCGCGATCGGCTTCGACCCCTGGAACATCATCCATAGCATTCGCCTCTTGTTCCAGCGGCTGTGGGACCTCGGCTTCGACGCGGTCAACTGGCTGTGGCGCTACTTCCTGCTTGGCGCCGTCATCGTGATCCCGGTGTGGTTCCTGTCGCGTCTGTTCGGCGCGCCGCGCGGCCGATAAGGCATTCTTGAGCATGATCTTGTCGGAATACCGCTTCACACTTTGCGCTGACGCGGCCCTTTGGGTCCGGATCATGCTTTAGGGAGTGCGCAGCCGATGCAATTGCGCTTCGTCGGCTGCGGTGACGCGTTTGGCTCGGGCGGCAGGTGCAACACCTGCTTCCACGTCACCGGACGCGAGGTCAATTTCCTGATCGATTGCGGTGCCTCCTCCCTGCCGGCCTTGAAGCGGCTCGAGATCGATCGTGATGCGATCGACCTGATCCTGATCACGCACTTCCACGGCGATCATTTTGCCGGCCTGCCGTTCTTTCTGCTCGACGCGCAGTTCTCGAAAAGGACGCGGCCACTGGTGATTGCCGGCCCGCAGGGGATCGAGATGCGGCTCGCGCAGGTGATGGAAGCGCTGTTCGAGCACTCATCGAAGACGAAGCCTCGCTTCGAGCTGTCCGTCGTTGCGCTCTCACCCGGCGAGAGCCGCAGCTTCGGTGGCGTAACGGTGACGCCCTATCCCGTCGTGCATGGCGAGTCCGGCGGACCATTTCTCGGCTATCGCATCGCGACTGAAGACCGTGTTCTCGCCTACAGCAGCGACACCGAATGGACGGAGACGCTCATTCCGCTGGCGCATGGCGCGGACCTTTTCATCACCGAGGCCTACATGTACGAGAAGGTGGTCAAGAACCATCTCAGCCTGAAAACCTTGGAACAGCATCTGCCCGAGATCGGCGCCAAACGGCTTGTCCTCACCCATATGAGCGACGACGTGCTGTCGCGCCTTGACGACGTGCCGCATCTCGCGGCGGAGGACGGCATGGTGCTCGTGTTCTGACATGCACGCACCGGTCCACCCCAAGGTTACCACACGGCAAGTGTTCGCCATCGCAGGTCCCGCGATGGTCGCTAACCTCACCACGCCGCTGATCGGCGTGGTCTCGACCACGGCGATTGGACGGCTCGATGATGCCGCCCTACTCGGCGGCGTCGCCATGGCCTCGGTGATCTTCGACTGCCTGTTCTGGCTGTTCGGCTTCTTGCGCATGAGCACACTCGCCTTCACCGCGCAGGCGCTCGGCGCCGGCGAGACTCGCGAGCTGACCGCGATCCTGGTGCGCGGCTTCATCGTCGCGGGCCTGATCGGAGTTGCCCTGATCGCGCTGCAGCTGCCGCTGACCTCCGTGCTGTTCGACCTCATGGGCGGCAGCGAAGGCGTGACGCGCGCCGCCAAGACCTATTTCATGATCCGGATCTGGTCGTCGCCGTTTGCTTTCGCCAACTATGTCATTCTCGGCTGGCTGGTAGGGCAGGCCCGCGCCAATCCGGCACTCGCGCTCCAGGTCGTCATCAACCTCATCAACATGGTGGCGACGATCCTGCTGGTGCTGGTCTATGACACCGGCATTGCCGGCGCGGCGATCGCCGCGCTGCTGTCAGAGACGATTGGCTTTATCCTGGGCGTGGTCGTCTGCCGACGCTGTGCGGACGGCGGCTTTGCCGTTCCCCGCGCTCGCCTGTTCGACCGGACCAAGCTGATGCGGATGCTGGCGGTAAACTCCGACATCATGATCCGCACCGCGGCGCTGATCGCCGTGTTCCTGTTCTTCACAGCCAAGGGCGCGCGGGCCGGCGACGTCACGTTGGCCGCGAACTCCGTGCTCAACAATTTCCTGCTGGTCAGCGCCTTCTTCCTCGACGGCCTCGCCAACGCCGCACAGCAGCTCTGCGGCCGCACCTTTGGCGCCCGCGACGCCAAGGGCTTTGCCGATTCGACCCGGCTGGTGCTGCTGTGGGGACTCGGCTTCGCGCTGGTGGTCGCGGTGCTGTTCGCGCGGCTTGGCCCGGTGCTGATCGATTTCATGACGGCGAGCGAGGACGTCCGCCGCGCCGCGCGCGACTTCCTGCCGTTCATCGTGCTTGCACCCATACCCGGCGTGTTCGCCTTCGGCTTCGACGGCATTTATGTCGGCGCGACCTGGGCACGCGAGATGCGCAATCTGATGCTGGCCTCGCTCGGAATTTTTCTGGGCACGTGGTGGGCGCTGCAGGCGTTCGGAAATGCCGGCCTGTGGACCGCGCTGCTCGGCTTCTACGTCGCGCGCGGCGGGCTGCAGGGCCTGCGTTATCCGGCGCTGTTCAAGGCGACGTTTTCAAAGCCGTAACCCCGGATGGAGCGCAGCGAAATCCGGATATTGCTACCACGCGGACAGATCCCGGATTGCGCTGCGCTCGATCCGGGCTTCGGGGCCTCCAGCTACATCCCCGGCCAATCCTCGGCCGTGAGCGTGGCGGCGTCGGCGCCGACGATCTCGGACAGCGAATCGCGCCCCGTGCGCAGCAGTGTGGAGGTCAGATCGCGCTTGATCTCGTCGACGAGGCCGAGGCCCTTGTAGACCAGTGACGAATAGAGCTGGATCAGGCTCGCGCCGGCGCGGATTTTTGTCAGCGCCGCGCCGCCGGAATCCACGCCCCCGACGCCAATCAGCGGGAACGCGCCTTCGACGCGCACATAGGTCTCCGCGACCATGCGCGTCGACAAGCGAAACAGCGGCCGGCCGGAGAGACCGCCCTGCTCCTTGGCGCGCATCTGCTCGCGCAGCGTGCTCGGCCGCGCGATCGTCGTGTTCGACACGATCATGCCGTCGACCTTGCGCGCGCGGGCGACCTGCACGACGTCGTCGAGCTGGGCGAGGCTCAGATCCGGCGCGATCTTGAGCAGCACCGGCGTGTCACCGGCCTTCTCGCGCACCCGCTCGCGCGCGTCGATCACATGCGCGAGGAGATCGTCGAGCAGCGCGCCCTCCTGGAGATTGCGCAGGCCCGGCGTGTTGGGCGAGGAGACGTTGACGGTGAAATAGCTCGCGACCGGCGCGAAGGTCTCGATCAGCTTGACGTAATCGGCGACGCGATCGGGCGAGTCCTTGTTGGCGCCGACATTGACGCCGACGATGCCGCCGTTCTCCGCGCGCGCGGCGAGCCGCCGCAGCACGATAGCCGCGCCATCATTGTTGAAGCCCATGCGGTTGATGACGGCTTCATCGCGCTCCAGGCGAAGCAGCCGCGGCCGCGGATTGCCGCTCTGCGGGCGCGGCGTCACCGAGCCGATCTCGACGAAGCCGAAGCCGAGCCGCAGTAGCGCATCCGGCACTTCCGCGCTCTTGTCGAAGCCCGCCGCCATGCCGATCGGATTGGGAAAATTCAGGCCGAAGGCCCGCACCGCCAGTTTCGGATCATCGGCGCGCGGCTTGGTCGGCGGCAGAAAACGCAGGCCCTGGATCGCCAGGCGATGCGCATCCTCCGGATCGAGCCAGCGCAGGACCGGCAGCGAGAAAGCATCGAACGCGCGGATCACGGGGCAAGCTCCGGAATGTCGTGATTGCCGTCGGAGCGGATCTCGAGATTGATGATCGAGATCACCGCGCCGAGATCGAGCTCGCCATACAGATGCGGAAACAGCTCGTCGTTGCGCGAGCGCTCCCAGCGCAGGGCGTCACCGAGCGCATCGCCGTCGACCTCGACGAGGAACAGCGCACGTTGCCCGAAGAAATGCTTTCGCGCGGTCTCGGGAACCTGGGCGGCGGTCGAGAAATGGATGAAGCCATCGCGCGCGTCATCCGCGCTGCCTTGGTACACACCCCGCCGCTCGGCCTCCCGCCAGGCCGAAGCGGCACAAATTTTATAGATCTTGACCACCTGTTGCGGTGTCCTGCTCGTGCTTGCTCGTTGAGTCTCTTGGGGTTTTCGCTCCCAAGGGTCCAAAACCCGGGCGCGACCGTAAAGGCCACAACTTTCGAACTCAAGACTTGCCTGCCGCCTCTTGCACCGAAAACGGAAAACCGGTTGATTTGAGGCTAGTTTTCCTAGGCGGGCCGGATCGAGGATGATCAGACAGGCCAAAGCGCAGAGGATGCTGACTCACGAGCAGATCTGGGGTGCCCTGGATCGGCTTGCGGCGCGCGCCGGGCTGTCGCCATCGGGGCTTGCCAAGCGGGCGGGGCTCGATCCTACCACCTTCAACAAGTCCAAGCGCGTGACCTCCGACGGCCGGGAACGCTGGCCCTCGACCGAATCGATCGCAAAAGCGCTCGCGGCGGCCGGGTCCTCGATCGAGACCTTCGTGCAGCTGATCGGCGACGGCGCACGCGACGGCCGCTCGGTTCCACTGCTCGGCTTCGCGCAGGCCGCGACAAGCGATCATTTCGACGAGCAAGGCCTTCCCTCCGGCAAGGGCTGGAGCGAAGTCGCGCTGCCCTTGGCGGAGGACGATCACAGCTTTGCGCTGGAGATTGCCGGCGATGCGCTCGCGCCCTATCGCGACGGCGACGTCATCCTGGTGTCGCCGGGCACGCCAATCCGCAAGGGCGACCGCGTGGTCGTGAAGACCCGGGCCGGCGAGATGCTGGTGAAGGCGCTGAAGCGCCGGACGGCGAAGTTGCTCGAATTGCAGTCACTCGATGCCGGGCAGGACGAGCGCACGGTCGCGGTGGCCGATGTCGCGTGGATCGCAAGGATCGTATGGGCGAGCCAGTGAGGGGGCGGGAGCGCTCCGCTGTCATTCCCCGCGGAAACCGAAAGCGGGGAATCCAGTACGCCGCAGCTTCTCCGTATCCCCCAACGTCTCTGGAATACTTGTATGGGCTTGGTCAAGGATGAGTGGTTGTTAGATCATTTCAGATCATCTCCTTGTTCGAAGGAGGCGGACGTCTGCTGGTCCTGACCTCAAGACGGCTGGCCGCCTGTGGTGCGGCGGGCGTCAAGGGTGGCCGTAGGCCATCGCGTAGCGACGCAGCCCTTGACGGTCGCCAGCCCGGCGGCAGGCTTGAGGTCAGGACCATCAGACGTCCAGCGCAGTAAGAAGACGACTTCCGAGGCGAGCCCGCCCTGGACGCGATATCGCGTCGCAGACTTGTATTCGGTTGATCGATCGGGATCAGAACCATGATGCATGCATGCGCATCGGG
>NZ_JBANAZ010000220.1:0-919 GCF_059803455.1 Bradyrhizobium sp. UFLA05-108
CAGCGTAGTGAAATCCGTAACTTACGCTCAGGAGGCGCGCAGGATCTGGTCTTCAACATGCGTCCCGATCTCGATAACCAAACGCTGCGGCTGGAGATCGATGCCGACTCAGGGCTTTACGATGCGGCCAGTCTGGTGCGGCACAGCCAGGGGATACAGACCTTGTGCACCTTGCTGTACGACGATCCGGAAAATCTTTCCGTCGCGGCATTGCGACAGCGTTTCCCGCTCTCGCTGCTGGGTAAAACAGCCAACGACAACGTGGTCGATATCATGCAGCGTATCGATCGTGCCGTCGTTCAAGCGCCGCAACGCACGGCGATCCTCACGCCTGAACACGCTTCGTCATCGCTCAGAACGCTGTCTTATGCCGTTTTGCAGCAGCAGTGGCGTGCGCTGGCCGATGTCCTGGCTCCCGTTCGCGCCGCACATACCGTACTGTTGCTCGACTTGCCGCAAGGGCCGGAGGCCATCATCTGCATGCTTGCTGCGTTGCAATTGAAAATGCCCTTCGTCAACCTGAATGCCAAAGGGGATGGAGCGGCTTACCGTCAACTGCTTGAACAGTTTAGCGACGCTATCCTGATTACCGATCGCACGCGTCCCTCCGTTCATTCCGAGCCTGGCGCATTGGCGTATTGGCGCGCATCGACACTCAATATGCCGACGGATTTCGCACACTTCACCGTGTTTCGCCGGCAAACATCGACTGAGGCGCCGGCGTTCCCGGTCGGTACCAGCTATATCATGTTTACCTCCGGTTCGACGGGAATGCCTAAAGGCGTGATAGGCGCCCGACATGCTCTCAACGTTTTTGTCGATGCGGCGATAAAATGCTATGGCATTCAACCGCACGAACGCGTGTTGCAATTTGCGCCCTTGCATTTCGATGCCTGCATCGAAGAAATTTTCATGACGC
>NZ_JBANAZ010000221.1:0-906 GCF_059803455.1 Bradyrhizobium sp. UFLA05-108
TAATGATCCGGATGCTTTTAATCGGCTACTGCTTCGGCATCAGATCGGAGCGGCGCCTTTGCGATGAGGTCCACCTTAATTTAGCCTACCGGTGGTTCTGCCGGCTCGGTCTGGACGGCGCAGTGCCAGATCACTCGACCTTTTCCAAGAACCGGCATGGTCGCTTCCGGGAGAGCGATCTGTTCCGTCGCGTGTTCGAAAGCGTTTTGCGCCGCTGCATCGAGGAGCGACTGGTCGGCGGTGAGGGATTTGCCGTTGATGCAAGCCTGATCAAAGCCGATGCCAACCGGCAGAATGGGATCGAAGGCGACAAGGGGCTTCCCCCGGAGGCCGCCGGTCGGGCGATCGACGAGTATCTGGCCGTCCTCGATGATGCCGCGTTTGGAGCTGCGACCGAGGTCACGCCGAAGTTCGTGTCACCCTCAGATCCAGCGGCGCGATGGACCGGAGCCCATGGCGGTCAGGCCTTCTTCGCCTATTCAACCAACTATCTGATCGACGTTGAGAATGCGATCATCGTCGATGTCGAGGCAACCACGGCCATCCGGCAGGCAGAGGTATTGGCCGCCAAGCGCATGATTGAGCGCTCGCTGGAACGGTTCGATCTCTATCCGAGCCAGCTCCTCGGCGACAGCGGCTATGGCTCGGCCGAGATGCTGGCCTGGCTGGTCTATGAGCATGGTATTGAGCCGCATGTGACCGTCTTCGACAAGTCGGCCCGCACAGACGGGATCTTCGCGCGCGATGACTTCACCTATGACCACGCTGGCGATCTCTATCGTTGTCCGGGCGGCAAGGCTCTTACTACGACCGGAACGCTAGTGAATGACGGTGCCACCATTCTTTACATGGCCAGTAAGCGCGATTGTGATCATTGCGCATTGAAGTCCCGGTGCTGTCCCAAGC
>NZ_JBANAZ010000222.1:0-893 GCF_059803455.1 Bradyrhizobium sp. UFLA05-108
CATCATCTGATCGCACTCGGGGTGAGACCGGACCAGCCGGTGGCGATCTGCCTTGCGCGCAGCGTCGCGATGGTGGTGGGGCTGCTGGCGATCCTCAAGGCGGGGGGCGCCTATGTGCCACTGGATCCGGCCTATCCGAGCGCGCGGCTCAAGCAGGTTCTCGAGGATGCGACGCCGCGGCTCTTGCTGGCCGACGAAGCCGGCCGTGCCGCGCTGGGCCCTGAGGCGCTGGCCGATCTGAGCGTGGTCGATCTTACGGCAGCCACACCCGCCTGGGCCGAGCTGCCCGCTTGTAATCTCGACCCACGCGCGCTCGGCCTGACCTCCCGCCATCTCGCCTACGTGATCTACACCTCCGGATCCACAGGCACGCCCAAGGGCGTCATGATCGAGCATGCGAGCACGGTGAACCTGCTGCATTGGAGCAGCGAGGTGTTTGCGGAATCAGAGATCAGCCGCACGCTGTTTTCCACCTCGATCAGTTTTGATCTGTCCGTCTATGAGTGCTTCGTTCCGCTTTCGCAAGGAAGCACGCTTTACCTTGTTGAGAATGCGCTGGCGCTGGCCGAGAGGTCTTTGGATATCTCCTTGATCAACACAGTGCCCTCGGCGATCGCCGCTCTGGTCGACAAGAAAGCCGTGCCGGTTTCCGCAAGCGTGATCAATTCGTGCGGCGAGCGGCTGAAGGTAGGCCTCATAGAAAAGGCCTTCGAGAGCAGTCGCGTAGAGAAGATTTATAACCTTTACGCGCCGTCTGAAACCACTACGTACTCAACCTGGATCTGCCTGCGAAGGGGAGAGGCTGTCGTTGAGACGATCGGCCGTCCGATCGCGAACACGCAGGTATATCTGCTTGACGGTCACCGTGGGCCTGTTCCGTTTGGGGCGGTGGG
>NZ_JBANAZ010000223.1:0-885 GCF_059803455.1 Bradyrhizobium sp. UFLA05-108
AGCCTCGGATCGCGTCTGCGGCAAACGCCTCGTATCGATGATCCCAGCGCTGTTGCCTGCACTCGAGCGGCATGGTCGGCTGAGGCCGACAAGCGAAGAGCGCGCGCTACTGGTAACGATGAGTGCGGCGACGATCGATCGAATGTTAATCGACGTCAAAGTTGCGGCTGCTGGGGGGCGCCGGCGGCGGGTTGGATTCTACTCGGCGATTCGACGCGAGGTGCCGATCAGAACCTTCAACGACTGGGCCAACCCGCCGCCTGGTTTTTGTGAGATCGACATGGTCGCGCATGGTGGAACCAGCGTGGCCGGCTCGTTCATCCAGACGCTGACCATGGTGGATATCGCCACGGGATGGACGGAATGTCTGCCCCTGGTGACCCGCGATGGTAGCCTCGTCGTCGAAGCGATGACGCGAGCACAAAGTCTGTTCCCGTGGGTGATCCGGGGTGCCGACTTCGATAACGACAGCGCGTTCATGAACGACGTCGTTGTTCCATGGTGCCGAGCACAGCAGATCGAGGTAACGCGGTCCCGCGCCTACAAGAAGAACGATCAGGCTTTCGTGGAGCAGAAGAACGGCGCGGTGGTGCGGCGGCTCGTCGGCTACGGGCGGTTCGATGGGGTCGCGACGGCCCGTGTGATGGCGCGTCTCTACGCGGCGGCGCGCCTGCTTGTGAACTTCTTCCAGCCGTCATTCAAGCTCAAGGAGAAGCGCCGCGAGGGCGCGAAGGTCATCAAACGCTATCATCCGCCGGCTACGCCGTACGAACGTGCGCTGGCACACCCGAAACTCGCATCGGCGATCAAGCGCCGTCTGCGCGCGGCATACCGCACTCTGGATCCCGTGCAACTGCTTGCCGACATCCGTGCGGCGCAGGAAGA
>NZ_JBANAZ010000224.1:0-884 GCF_059803455.1 Bradyrhizobium sp. UFLA05-108
GTCCGGATCATGCTCTACGCCGCCGCCCGGCTGAGCTCGGAGGCGCCGGCGGCACCCGCGGTCTGTTCCTTCAGCGCCGCGATCAGACCGGGACGGTCGAACTTGGCGACATAGTCGTGGAAGCCGGCCTGCCGGCCGCGCTCGATCGCCGCCGGCGAGACCAGCGCCGACAGCCCGATGATCGGCATCGCGACGAGATTGTGGTCGGAGCGGATAACTTCCGCGAACTCGAACCCGTTCATGTCGGGCATCTCGATGTCGGTCAGCACGACGTCGAAGGTCTGCGCGCGCAGCGCGGCGAGCCCCTCCTGCGCGGTCGGCGCGGTGCGGACGCGGTAGCCGGCGGCTTTCAGCACCGGCGCCAGCATGTTGCGGAAGAAGGCGCTGTCGTCGACCAGCAGCACCGACTGCGAGTGCATCGACGGCTTCATCTCCTTGCGGGTGAACCAGTCGGCAAACGCCATCGGCAGGAAGTGGCCGACGTCGATCACCTCGGTGGCCTGGCCCTTGATCACGGCCGAGCCCAGAATGCCGGCGCTGCTTCCGCCGACCTCGATGTTGAGGCGCTCCTCGACGATGTCGATGATCTCGTCGACGACGAGGCCCATGGAGCGGCCGTCATCGGCGAACACCAGGATCGGCTGGGCGCCCTGGGATGCGATGGTGACACCCTCCATGGCGACCAGCGGCATCAGCTGCTCGCGGTACTGCACCATGTAGCGGCCGTTAGAGAACTCGATCTTGTCGGCGGGCAGCTCCTCCAGGCGCGTGACGAGGCCGAGCGGCACGGCCTTGGGCTGGCTGGAGCCGGCGCGGAACACCAGCAGCGAGGTGGTCTGCTCGCCGCTTCCGATGTGATGGGCGGCATTCTCGTCGGTCATGTC
>NZ_JBANAZ010000225.1:0-879 GCF_059803455.1 Bradyrhizobium sp. UFLA05-108
CCGTTGGCGCGAAACACGTAGATCCCGGTCAAGACGAAAGAGATCACGATCAGCCCGACGCCGACCGGGATCCCGCGGGTGATGGTCGATCCGGCGGCGATCGGCGTGCCGAGCCATTGCGGATCGAAGGCGATCAACAGAATAAAGCCGACGTACAGCGCCAGCGTAATCAGTGAAAGCAGCCAGGCGAACCGGCCGCGTTTTCTCACCAGCTCTTTAAAGCGCGGGTTTTCTTCAATCCCTTGATAAATGGTGTCATTCATCAGAGTGTCTCCAGTCGGTATTGAGAGAGTACGCCGCGCCAGGGCCGCTCAACGGTGCGTGATCCGGATTGAGCGGCCTGAAGCGGCATAAATTATGACGGCACTTTCATTGATTGTTTTTCTTCCAACAGCTTGTCGACGACGGCCGGATCCGCCAGCGTAGAGGTATCCCCCAGGTTGCTGGTGTCGCCGGCGGCAATTTTGCGCAGGATACGCCGCATGATCTTGCCGGAGCGCGTTTTGGGCAGCGAATCTGTCCAGTGCAGTACGTCCGGCGTGGCGATCGGCCCTATCTCTTTGCGCACCCAGTTGCGCACTTCGGTATAGAGCTCCGGCGTCGGTTCTTCGCCGTGGTTCAGCGTGATGTAGGCGTAGATCGCCTGGCCTTTGATGTTATGAGGAATGCCGACCACCGCCGCTTCGGCGATTTTCGGGTGCGATACCAGCGCGGACTCAATCTCGGCGGTGCCCAGACGGTGGCCGGAGACGTTCAGCACGTCATCGACGCGGCCGGTGATCCAGTAGTAACCGTCTTCGTCGCGGCGTGCGCCGTCACCGCTGAAGTACATGCCTTTGAAAGTCGAGAAGTAGGTTTGCTCGAAGCGGTCATGATCGC
>NZ_JBANAZ010000226.1:0-874 GCF_059803455.1 Bradyrhizobium sp. UFLA05-108
GTCGGCAGCGCCAGACGGGCCGGCGCGCCAGATAGATTGTTGCGCCAATACTGCGCCTGGTTCGAGAGCCGCTCGCCCGACAGCCACTGCCGTTGCCAGGCGGCATAGTCCGGATAGTGGACTGCAAGCGGCGGCAGCGGATCGTCGTCTCCGGCCACAAACGCCCGGTACAGCTGACTGAGTTCATGCGCCAACACGCCCAGCGACCAGCCATCCGAGACAATATGATGCTGCGTCAGCAGGAACACGTGCTCCTCATCGCTCATCCGGATCAGCCGGCCGCGGATCAGCGGACCGCGCGCCAGATCGAACGGCGTGCGCGCCTCTTCCCTGCACAGATCCAATAGCGCCTCGTCCGCATCCGGCCTGTCCCGCAGATCGTGCTCCACGACCGGAAGCCCCGCATGCTCCGGCAGCAGCTCCATCCGGGGCTTGCCCTCCGGCGCGACAAACACGCTGCGCAGCGCCTCGTGGCGCGCCAACACACGGTCCAGGCTGCGCTGCCAGGCGCTGCGGTCGAGCCCACCCTTGAGCCGCCACGCCAGTGGAATGTGATAGTTCGTGCTGCTCTGATCCAGCTGCGCCAAAAACCACAGCCGCTGTTGCGCAAACGACAGCACAAGCGGCGCATCACGCGGCACGGCCACAATGGCCGGCAGGTCTTGCGCGCCGGAGCGGCTCAACTCATCCACGATGCTCGCGGCCAGATCGGCCAGCACCGGTTTGGCAAACAGCGTGCTCAGCGGCAGTGTGAAGCCAATGGCCTGCGAGACCCGGCTCAACAGCCGCACCGCCAGCAGCGAGTGGCCGCCGAGCGCAAAGAAGTGGTCGTGGCGTCCGACCCGCTCAACACCCAGAAGCTCGGCCCAGACCG
>NZ_JBANAZ010000227.1:0-874 GCF_059803455.1 Bradyrhizobium sp. UFLA05-108
AGATTTGGCGCAGGCGAGCGTCGGCGTGGCCAACGGCGCGGGCTGCAAGACCACCGCGCTGCTGACCGACATGAATCAGGTGCTGGCTTCCAGCGCCGGTAACGCGGTGGAAGTGCGCGAAGCGGTGCGCTTCCTGACCGGCGAATACCGCAACCCGCGCCTGCTGGAAGTGACGCTGGCGCTGTGCGTGGAGATGCTGCTGTCCGGCGGCCTGGCGCAAGACGAGGCCGATGCGCGCGCCAAACTGCAGGCGGTGCTGGACAACGGCAAAGCGGCTGAGGTGTTTGGCCGCATGGTGGCGGCGCAGCAAGGGCCGATAGACTTCGTCGAACGTTATGATAGCTATCTGCCGGCGGCAACGCTGAGCAAGCCGGTGTATGCTGAAAAGCCGGGCATCATCAGCGCCATGGATACCCGTGCGTTGGGTATGGCGGTGGTGTCGCTGGGCGGCGGCCGTCGCCGGGCAAGCGACGCCATCGACTACAGCGTTGGCCTGACCGAGGTGGCGCGCCTGGGCGATAAGGTGGATACCCAGCAACCGCTGGCGATGATCCCCGCCAACGATGAAGAGAGCTGGCAGCTGGCGGCCGATGCGGTGCGCAGCGCAATGACGCTGAGCGACAAGGCGCCGGAAGCGACGCCGGTGGTGTATAAGCGCATCACGGAATAACCCAAGAATCAGGAACGGCCGCGGCTTTTTCGCGGCCGTCCAAAGCGTGAGAACACGCAGGAGAGCACAGATGAAACGTACATTTATTATGGTATTGGACTCCTTCGGTATCGGTGCCAGCGAAGACGCCGAACGTTTTGGCGATCGGGGTTCCGACACCCTGGGCCATAGTGCCGAAGTTTGCGCGCGTGGTGCGGCCAACGT
>NZ_JBANAZ010000228.1:0-871 GCF_059803455.1 Bradyrhizobium sp. UFLA05-108
GTCCTCGCTCGCGTCGTCTTTTGCCGCTTTCGTCAGGGGCACCGGTGAGGCCGGCATAGCGCGCGAGGGCTTTACGATCCCGGATGTTGCGCGAGAACACCTCCTGCACGAGCATGTCCGCGGTCTCAATGCCGACGCCGACGACCCGCGCGAGCAGGCGTACCATCGTATGGCGTTGCTCGTTGGGCACTCCCGCCAGGCGCTTGGCCCGGGTTGTCTCGATCTCCTTGATCTGCTGCTTGACGAAGCGCAGGTGGTCCATGTCGCGCCGCAGCTCGGCCAGCGTGTTCGCCGGAACGGCCGCGCCCTCCGGCGTGCGTAAGGCCTCCAGCCGGCTCGATGCCTGAGCCAGGTTTGGCCGGAAGCCGCGAATCCCGAGGCGGGCGAGATTAGCCTTCAGGCGATTGATAATGCGCGTGCGCGCCCCGACCAAGCTCTCGCGCTCGCGGCCCGGCCGTTTCGCATCCTCATCCGCGAGGGTGGGGATCGCCGCCATGCTGCAATGCTTCGGTTCGCCGCGCAGCCAGCCGAGAAAGGCGCGTTTCAGCAGTTCAGTGTCGAGCCGATCTGTCTTCGCCCGCCGGTGCTCGCGCGACACCGGGACGCTCGACGGGTGGATCACATAGGCCTCGATTTCTTGCGCGCGCAGCCAGCGTGCTAACCAGAAGCCGTCGCGGCCGGCCTCATAGGCGACGGCGATCCGTTTGATCGTGCGTCCAGCCTGCACCGCCTCCTTCCGCCAACGATGCAGAAGCTGCAGAAGCGCATCCTGGTCTGGGCTGAGCTTCTTCAAAGGATTGCGTTCGAGTCCGGGCACAATACCGGCGACCAGCCAACTCGACTGGCCGATCTCGATCACGGCGATCACTGT
>NZ_JBANAZ010000229.1:0-866 GCF_059803455.1 Bradyrhizobium sp. UFLA05-108
TGACAGGCAGGTATTCTAACCAACTGAACTACCGCTCCACCGATTCTTTTACGTTGCATCTCTCGATGCCGGCAAATTCGCGCTTTGCGATTTGCGCATTACCAGTCGTCACACTGATAACGTTTATTTGATGCCTGGCAGTGTCCTACTCTCGCATGGGGAGACCCCACACTACCATCGGCGCTACGGCGTTTCACTTCTGAGTTCGGCATGGGGTCAGGTGGGACCACCGCGCTATTGCCGCCAGGCAAATTCTGTTTCATTCCAACCGCCTCACTCCCGTGAAGCCATCAGAACCAATCTCGGAACTTCGCTGAAAATCTCTCTAAAAACACCTTCGGTGTTGTAAGGTTAAGCCTCACGGATCATTAGTACTGGTTAGCTCAATGCATCGCTGCACTTACACACCCAGCCTATCAACGTCTTAGTCTTAAACGTTCCTTCAGGGACCTTAAAGGCCCAGGGAAGACTCATCTTGAGGCAAGTTTCGCGCTTAGATGCTTTCAGCGCTTATCTTTTCCGCACTTAGCTACCGGGCAATGCCATTGGCATGACAACCCGAACACCAGTGGTGCGTTCACTCCGGTCCTCTCGTACTAGGAGCAACCCCTCTCAATCTTCCAACGCCCACGGCAGATAGGGACCGAACTGTCTCACGACGTTCTAAACCCAGCTCGCGTACCACTTTAAATGGCGAACAGCCATACCCTTGGGACCTACTTCAGCCCCAGGATGTGATGAGCCGACATCGAGGTGCCAAACACCGCCGTCGATATGAACTCTTGGGCGGTATCAGCCTGTTATCCCCGGAGTACCTTTTATCCGTTGAGCGATGGCCCTTCCATTCAGAACCACCGGATCACTAA